>JAAHIC010000999.1 GCA_010671965.1 Leptolyngbya sp. SIO4C5 | reverse complement strand
AAGATGGCGCTGAACTTGCTCGCCAAAGAATCTTCCAAAGGCTCGAAGAAGGCCAAGCGACTCAAAGCAGGATGGGACAATGACTTTCTCGTTCAAGTTCTACTCGCTTGAGTATGCGTTTGCCCTGATCGCCCACGTTGATTCGTTGACGAAAGCGTTCGATGATTTGGTTACGAGTAAGGTTAGTCACCGATTAACGAAATGCGTTACCAATGCAGTCGAAAGGGTATCGGCGTAGAGGCGACCATTAGGTCCACCTATTTTAGCTCCAATCAGCAGGGCTTGCATCAGGGTTTGTAGGTGTTTGTCCTTGGCCTGATGCTGTCGCCGGAAAACCTGACGCTCAAGCAGGGGTCGCTCAGCGGAATCGTCCACGGTTGGCGAATTGACCGTATTTGTTCAGCTTGGGGGTGCTGACTCCGGGCTTCAGGAACGGAGAGGATTAAAGTCATAGGGCAATCGCTGCAATGATACATGGCTAATGAGAGTAATTCTCATCAATACACCCGACGACGCCAGTGTGTCAATGCTCGCACCGCTACAGGTCGCCGACTACGTATCCATTTTTTTGAGGTTATCCACAATACTCCCAACGCTGCCGACCAGCACAATTCCTAGGGCACTGAGCGTATAAAGTACGGCAATTCCAGACCCGGCTCCACTGCCGAAAAGGGGGCTCAACCAGCTAGTCAAGGTACCTCCCGATGCCATGGCGGGCTCAAATACGCGCTCGGCCAGTGGCCCTGCCAGCAAAACTGCGACTAGGCTGGCAAGTTGCGTCACCAAAGAATTCGCGGCAAACACGCGACCCTGAATTTCGGACGCGATCGCGTTCATCCATAGGGCGCTGCGGCAACTGCCCAATAGCGGAAAATTGAGTGAGGAGCAGAACTGGGCAGGAATCCAGATTGTCAGCGATCGCCCCAGGCCAAACACGGTTTTGCTCAATCCTGCCCCGATGATGCCGCCCAGCAGGCCCCGCAGCCGTCGCTTGGGACCACCCCAAATGCTGGTCAATACCGCTCCGGCGACGCCACCGATGCCCGCTGCCGCCGACACGCTCGCTAGGGCTTGGGGATCTCCGCCAGTGCGGGCCAAAATCATGGGCTGATACAGGGCTCCCCCCAGGTCATGGGCAAAGGTGAACAGCACGACCAAAAGCAGCAGGGCTCTGAGGCTGGGTTGCTGCCACACCTGGCGCAGGCCAAAGGTCAGTCTGCTGCGTAGTGGTACCGACTGGGACTCTAGTTTGGGAGTGGGTTGGGGAATCGTCGCCAACAATAAGGTGATGAAGGCGATCGCAAAGGTGACCAGATCAATGCCCACAATACCCGCTAGCCCAATCAGCGGATAGAGTAACCCCGCCAGGGCTGGCCCCGCAATGCTAGAGCCGTAATGCACCATCGCCCCCAGGCTGCCCGCCCGCGTGTATTGGTCTTTGGGCACGATCAGAGAGATCGAGGCTTGATAGGCGAGCACTTGAATTTGGCTGAAGCTGCCGACTAAGGCCACCACAATATATAGATGCCAGATTTGCAGCTGCTGGGTGAGATAGAACGCTCCAATAAGGACGGTGGCGATCGCGGCGATCGCGTCCCCTAACAACATGAGGCGCTTGCGGTTGTAGCGATCGACAATCAGCCCTGCAAACAGCGTTGTGGGGATTTGTGGCAGCTGAAAAAAGAAGCCAATCAGCGCTAATG
>JAAHIC010000998.1 GCA_010671965.1 Leptolyngbya sp. SIO4C5 | reverse complement strand
TACAAAGTAAAGATGAGCTTAGTCTACCTGGTTTTCCCCGGTTTTAGGCGGTAGTGCTGTAAGCATTGAGTTCGGTTTGTTTAAGCTTCGTCCATATAAAAAAGGGGGTTAAATTAGCTGAGATTCCCCGGCAGTCTAGGCTCATCTTTACTTTGTGCTATGTTACATTTGCTATTGACGGCATAAATATCCATACGCGCCCGCTTCATGTTTACTAAGCAAGTCACTGATTCAACGGCTTACAAATGGTTTAATGAGCGGCTGGAAATTCAGGCACTCGCTGACGATATTTCCAGCAAATATGTTCCGCCCCATGTCAACATCTTCTACTGCTTGGGCGGCATTACTCTCACCTGCTTCATCATCCAGTTTGCCACTGGATTTGCCATGACCTTCTATTACAAGCCTACTGTCGCTGAAGCATTCACTTCAGTCCAGTACCTGATGACAGAAGTCAATTTCGGCTGGCTGATTCGCTCCATTCACCGCTGGTCCGCCAGCATGATGGTGCTGATGATGATTCTTCACGTTTTCCGCGTTTATCTGACAGGCGGCTTCAAGAAGCCTCGCGAGCTGACCTGGATCACCGGCGTCATTTTGGCGGTTATCACCGTGACGTTTGGTGTGACCGGATACTCTCTACCTTGGGATCAGGTAGGATACTGGGCTGTAAAGATTGTTTCGGGTGTTCCTGGAGCAATTCCGGTTGTGGGAGCGTCAATTGTTGAGCTGATGCGAGGAGGGGCCAGCGTTGGTCAGGCAACTCTAACTCGTTTCTATAGCTTGCACACATTTGTGCTTCCCTGGCTGATTGCAGTCTTCATGCTCTTGCACTTCCTGATGATTCGTAAGCAGGGAATTTCTGGTCCCTTGTAAGGTATAGGCTGTTTGGTTTTGGCCAGCGCTTAACTGAGGCTGGTCATTTCCCTGACCTCATCTGTCTAATTGCGAAGGAGACAAATTTTCAAATATGGCAACACTCAAGAAGCCCGACCTCAGTGATCCGCAACTGAGAGAAAAACTCAAAAAAGGCATGGGTCACAACTACTACGGTGAGCCAGCCTGGCCTAACGACTTGCTCTATATCTTCCCAGTCGTTATCGCCGGTACAATCGCCTGCTGCGTAGCCCTAGCTGTACTGGATCCTGCCATGATTGGCGAACCTGCTAATCCGTTTGCTACGCCGCTAGAGATTTTGCCTGAGTGGTATCTCTATCCGACCTTCCAGATTTTGCGCATTCTGCCTAACAAGCTGTTGGGAATTGCGGCCATGACTGCGATTCCGTTAGGACTGATTCTGGTCCCCTTCATTGAAAACATCAATAAGTTTCAGAATCCTTTCCGTCGCCCGGTGGCAACGGCAGTCTTCCTGTTCGGAACCGCTGTTACCCTATGGCTCGGAATTGGCGCTACTTTCCCCATTGATGAGTCTTTAACCCTGGGCTTGTTCTAACCAGGAATACTCAAAACTGAAGAAGATTCTCTGCCTGCTTGGCTCCTTGGTAAATGTGCTTTGCCTTTGGGAACCCTAAGCAGGCAGTTATTTTTATACGTATTTTTCTAGCGTTACCGCACTAATAAACTTTATGACGCGCACTGCCCTCATTACTGGAATTACGGGTCAAGACGGTTACTACCTCAGCCAGCTGCTGCTCAGCCAGGGATATCGGCTGGAGCTGCTGCACCGCCGTCCTTAGTGCTTCGC
>JAAHIC010000997.1 GCA_010671965.1 Leptolyngbya sp. SIO4C5 | reverse complement strand
GTTATTTTGATGGGATAAGCCGTCGCCATCTCTCTTGAGCTTCAATCTGAGTAGGCTCTACTCAGGTTGAGGCAACCGATCTGCTCTTGATGCTTGAAACCGAGCCGCGCGGTAGAGCGGCAGATTATCAGTCCTTGAGCACTAAGAGCAGTGATAGGTTCCTAGATCCAGGGAGCATTCTCTAGCAGGACGTTCAGCATCGCTTTGAAGTTTTGGCGTAGCAAAACGGCTAGCAGGCCGCAGGTCATAGCGGTAGCCGCCATTACCCATTCAAAATGAGTCACTTGCCAAATGCCGCCAAACAGAGCGAAGGCAACCAGTCCGGCCCCGGCACCGCCGACAAAGAAGGCGCTTACTTCTTTGATAGTTGACTTGGGGGTAGATGAGCTTGAGTCTAGATCTGGCTTATCTTTCGTCATGGTAGTGAGTAAATAAAGGCAGGTCTAGGAATAAGTTTAGGAGAAGTAAAGCGGCTTCGTCACGGTCAGCTCTAAACTATCTGAGCGGGCACAGGGGGCTGAGAATTCCGGAATTCTCAATAAACTTGCAGGCAGATTCTCGCCTACGCAGCACCCAGGCTGTTGGCTGACCTGCCCCCGGAACTCAGCAGGTTTTATCGAACGGGTATAGCGATCGCTGTCTGCTTTATGGGTCTTTATCTGCAATATCAAAAGCATCATTTTGTAGTAGAAAATTCTGCTAAAAACAGAAGAACGGGCCTATCATCTAGATCATTTCCTAACGCGAGACAGTCTGAAGCTGAACTGGTAAATTAGCGGCCTAAACTGTCTGGCCTGTAACTCCGCATTCTTTTAATTAGGATACGGATTTTTAGTCAGCTATGGTCGGCATGATTAGCGCTTGGCTGGGTCGGCGTGGAAGCGTTTGATAGAAAAACCTAGTTATTGATGGGCGGCATCAGGATTGCGCCATGCTGCAAAGCCCTGAAAGTATTGCTGGCTGGCGTCTCTAGATTTCTACAGACCCAACTCGCTCAGGGCATGCAGTAAAGCTTCTGGCGTATAGGGTTTGGGCAAAAAGGATGACACGCCTAAGTCCTGGGTTATTTCCTTTTGTTCATTAGAGGCAAGGCCGCTGGTGGCAATCAGCTGTACCTGGGGTTCAATTTGCCGCAAAGCGCGGATAACGGCCTCGCCGCCCATTTTGGGCATCATGAGGTCAATCAAAACGGCGCTGATCTCTGGGCCATACTGCCTGTAAAGCGCAATAGCTTCTATACCATCGCAGGCCGTGAGCGCTCGGTAGTTATAAGCTTCCAAAATGGTTTTGGTGATCTCTCGAATCGGCCCTTCATCATCTACCACTAAGATCATCTGGCCCTGCCCCGTGTTGGCCTGAGGGTTGACCAAAGATTGACCCGCCTCGGCATTGACTGCGGGCAAGTATATTTTGAACTGCGTGCCCTGCCCTGACTGGCTAGCTACCTGAATGAACCCTTTATGACTTTTAAGAATACCAATCACCGTGGATAGTCCCAGCCCTGTGCCCTGTCCTGCGCCCTTGGTGGTAAAAAACGGCTCGAAGACGCGATCGAGTATCTGCGGCGAAATGCCGGTGCCTGTATCTTGAACCGTGATCATCACATGAGGGCCTGCCTGAGCCTCTGGATGTCCCTGGGTAAGATTTGGCTCCACCCAGACATTTTTAGCAGTCAGGCTCAACTGGCCCCCATGTGATGATCACGGTTCAAGA
>JAAHIC010000996.1 GCA_010671965.1 Leptolyngbya sp. SIO4C5 | reverse complement strand
TACCAATTGCCAGTAGAGGATTAAAGCCGTAGCGGACTGCTGCAGGCCCCGCTCAGAGTGTATCAGGAAGCTCTGAACCTAGTATTTGAGCAGCAAAGTGTTCAGCGGGTTTCAGTACCGTTGCGGCTAGGGCAGTACACCCTCCTATTCGACTTTTGCTTAAGCCCAATTGCAGCCCCCACCGCTCTGCCTCAGCAAACTGTCAGCGTGGGCACCCTGGTTTCTCAAAATACGCTGGCCTCTCAAGATACAGACATCACAGCCTTTTCTTCCACCTGTTCCGCCGCTGAGAACTACTATGCTCAGCTCAATCGGATTGCCTGGAATATTCGTCGCACCCTCGATTTAGAGACAATTTGGCAGCAAACGGTGGACGGCTTGGGCGCGATGCTGACAATTGACAACGGCCTGATCTGCTCTTTTCAGGAAGACTATGCCGAAGTCAAGGTAGAAGCTGAATATGCTAAAGAGGGATCTCCTTACTGGCTCAATCAAACCTTTCAGCTAGAACAAGTCCCCTATTTGGGCAAGGTGTTTAAGTGTCTGCATCCTGTTTTAGAGGAGTCAGATTTTTGGCTGCCCGGTCAGGGGCAAACCCAGGGAATTGTCCTAGCGATCGCCACCTGCTATCAGGATCAGCCTAACGGCCTGATTGCCCTGTTTCGCCAGCAGCCGCACCAGTGGACCGCTTTAGAAGTCGAGTCGATTAGTGAACTAGCAGATCAGGTAGGAACCGCGATCGCCCACGCTACCCTGTTTCAGGAAAGCCATACCTTAGCCGTAGAGCTACAGCGGGCCAACAAACATCTATTAGAAAAGCATCATGAACTGGAAGAAGCCCGCAGCCAAGCGGAAGAAGCCCGCGAGCAGGCCGAAGAAATTTCTCGCCTCAAAAGCGAATTTTTAGCCAATACTTCCCACGAGCTGCGTACGCCCCTCAACGGCATGATTGGCTTTCTCAAACTTGTCCTCGACGGCATGGCAGATGACCCGGCTGAACAGGAAGAGTTTGTTAAAGAGGCTCACAACTCGGCCCTGCACTTGCTGAATCTGATCAACGATGTCCTAGATATTGCCAAGATTGAAGCAGGCAAGATGCAGCTTGATATGGGGCCTGTCAACCTCAAAGAGCTGTTCCAGAACGTCGATAATTTTACCCGTCACCTAGCTGAACAGAAAGGACTGCACTACGAAATTCTGATGCCGGAGACGCGCGACGAGATCGTACTCAACGGCAACTATCAGCGATTGCTGCAGGTCATGCTCAACGTTGTTGGCAATGCGGTCAAGTTCACGCACGAAGGGTATATTCGCATCAGTGCCGAAGTCAAACGCCAGAAAGTTAGTTTTCAGAATCAAGAGTGGCCAGGCACCGTCAAAATTAGCGTAGCTGATACGGGCATTGGCGTTTCCCTAGAAAAGCAAGACCGGCTATTTCAGACCTTCAGTCAGGTTGATGGAGAGCGCACCCGCCAGTATGGCGGTACCGGCCTGGGTTTGGCCATTTCGCAGAAGCTGGTGGAAGCGATGGGCGGTGTTGTCCAGTTCATTAGCATGGGAGAGGGTCTTGGCTCAACTGTCACCTTCACAGCTTTGCTGTACCAGGAACCCGTTGTGGTTTCACCGGAGCCTGTGACGCCTATTCAGTAAGAGCGACAGGACTCGGTTTTTAAGCAAATGCACCAAAGCCTGCAGCTAGGCTGCCACTTCTTTTA
>JAAHIC010000995.1 GCA_010671965.1 Leptolyngbya sp. SIO4C5 | reverse complement strand
TCGACGCATGAGCTGATTGGTATCAAAAGGAGAGCGCTTTTTGAGCATGAATTTTCCCAGTCGTAGGTATCTCACCAGTTTACCAAACTCAATCAACCCTTTCTTTTGTAAAGAATTGAAAAGTGTGGTCACTTAATGTTAGGGTTTCCTATCAAGTAGCAAGACTTGCCTTCTCAGCTTTCGTTTGGTGCAGTTACGTAAACCAGGATCTCTTTTCAACATGACTATGGTTGCTTTGCCAGTAGCTAAACAGGTTACTGTTTTACCCAAAAAGGTCGTGGCAATCGGAGATAGCCTGGTTTATGGCTTTGGCGATCCTGAAGGTGGCGGCTGGGTAGAAAGGTTGAGAAGACGCGGCATGTCGCCGGAGAGTCCAGGACCGGTCATCTACAATTTGGGCGTGCGCGGAGATGGGGTGCAGCAGGTGGCCCGTCGCCTGGAAGGAGAATTTCGCTATCGAGGTGAACTGCGCAATCGGGTACCAGATCTGATCGTGTTGGCGGTAGGTCTAAATGATTCGGCCCAGGTAGGCAAACCGGGCGGGCGTAATCTCACCGAATTTCAGGCTTTTCGGCAACAGCTTGCGGCCCTGCTTGATCAGGCGCAACGGCT
The DNA here is from genome assembly GCA_010671965.1 of Leptolyngbya sp. SIO4C5. Classification (GTDB taxonomy): domain Bacteria; phylum Cyanobacteriota; class Cyanobacteriia; order Phormidesmidales; family Phormidesmidaceae; genus Sphaerothrix; species Sphaerothrix gracilis. The sequence goes on along the minus strand of JAAHIC010000995.1, from coordinate 1,103 downwards.
TTGTCCTGTCTTCTTTATTGGTATGCCCCCGGTAGAAGAAGCCAAGATGCCGTTTGCAGAAATTCTCTATTACTCGCATAGCCAGCAGTATCGCTACAAGCAAGCAACTCAAGTTGCCTGCGCAGAAAGAAACATCCCCTACTTGGACATCTTTGAGCAGTGGATGGCTCTGGGAGAGAGCTGGTGGCGATCGCGCTTAAGCGCAGATGGCCTACATCCCAACACGCTGGGACACCAAACTCTGCTAGACACTGTCTTGAACTGGCCCAGTTTCCAGGCGGCGATCGCTCTCTAACCCCATTTGCCACCAGCAGGTTCAGCCCATAGCAAAACCCACAGGCAGGCTAGCAAACACGCGACTAAAACTAAAAGGCACCCTCGCGGCAAGGGGAATTGAGGCAAAATCTGGCCTTGATGAAGCGGTTGAGGAGGCTCGGAGCAGGCTGGAGATTGAGGCAATGGTGGCATTCCTGTTGCAAGAGCATACGTCCAACTTACGGCTGCTTGAATAACGGCGTGACCCTGAAGAGAAAAGTGCGCTGCTCTTCAGAGACGTTATGAAAGAACTCTACCTCAGATTCTGATCCTAGCTTGCAGCCGACCCGCTCAAATTTAGAACGGGCAAATTTCAGACTTTTAAGAGACTCCATATATACCCCAGGAGAGTGTATTTTTTCGATAAAGTCACTGATCCGAGTCTATACAGGTTTCAGAATAATTTCGTAGGCTTGCCATAGATAAAAACGGCTGTCAGATAATCTGCTGGTCTAGCTAGTAAAAGGTTCACAAGCTGCCATTAAAGTTACTAATGTAGCGCTTATAAGCGGTTTTGTTAAACTGCTAGCTGCTAGTAGATGAAGCTACATAAGATTGATTAGTTGTTCAGTTATACCGATAGATTTTTGCTAGAAAAAATGATTTAAAGCGATGTGATTTTCAATTTTGGATTATTCAGGTTTGTGTCGCTATCCGTTTAGCCATCCTATAACTTTCTTAATTGCCAGCCAGCTATGCAGACTACTGTTTCCCAAACGCAGCCAGCCTATTTTCAGCAAGTTAAGGATTTGCGGCAGCGATCGCATCGGCTTCTAGTTGCAGCAAAA
>JAAHIC010000994.1 GCA_010671965.1 Leptolyngbya sp. SIO4C5 | reverse complement strand
CTTGCTGATGGTGAAGCCCGCTCTGTCCTATATGGACATTATCTGGCGGGTGAAGCAGGCGACAAATTTACCCTTGCAGCCAGCGCGCAATGTCCTTGGCGTGATAGGTCAAAATCAGGTCGGCTCCTGAGCGTTTGAAGCTCAGCATCGTCTCCATGACGACCTTCTGCTCGTCTATCCAGCCGTTTAGCGCCGCCGCCTTCACCATTGAATACTCACCCGACACGTTATAAGCCGCTACGGGTAAATTTGTCGCCTGCTTCACCCGCCAGATAATGTCCATATAGGACAGAGCGGGCTTCACCATCAGCATATCGGCCCCTTCAGCAATATCCAGCGCAATTTCCTTGAGAGCCTCTGTCCCGTTAGCTGGATCCATCTGATAAGTGCGGCGATCGCCAAACTGCGGGGCCGATTCAGCCGCATCACGGAATGGCCCGTAATAAGCCGATGCGTATTTAGCGGCGTAGGACAAAATTGGCATGTCAGTAAAATCAGCCGCGTCCAGTCCTTGTCGAATCGCCTGCACGAAGCCATCCATCATGCCAGAAGGGGCAATAATATCGGCTCCCGCCTGGGCCTGAGAAACTGCCGTTTTCTGTAGCAGTTCTAGCGTGGGATCGTTCAGTACTCGCCCGCTGAGATCGCCAGTTTCCAGGTAGCCACAGTGACCGTGGGCTGTGTACTCACACAGGCAGGTATCTACTATCACAATTAGATCCGGGACAGCCTCTTTGACCGCCGTTGTCGCTTTTTGCACAATGCCGCAGTCGTGCCAAGCGCCAGTCGCTTCATTGTCCTTATCCTCTGGAATACCAAAGAGAATGATTCCTGGAATGCCAAGGGCATGAACCTCTTTGGCTTCCTGCACAATCTTGTCTACCGAAAGCTGATAGACCCCAGGCATAGACTTGACTTCTTGCGCAACGCCTTCTCCCGGCACCGCAAAGAGAGGATAAATCAGGTCGCTAGTCGTCACGGCGTTTTCCTGCACCATGCGACGCAGTTGAGGATGGCTCCGGAGACGGCGAGGACGATGAGTCGGAAACATGATGCTTATTTGAGAGTTTAATAAAAGTCAACAAACGCTAAAACTTAGGCGAGGCTGGCCTGAAGCTTTTCTCAGAGCCGCAGACTTATCGGCTCACACCAGCCAAAACCGTTACTAAAGTCTAAAGCCTGATGAGTCGCCGCACTCACCGAGAAAGTTACGTTCTGTAAAAGTGCGTCTGCGGCAGTCTGTTGAATGGTTAGCCACTGCTGAGTCACAGCTAGCCGAGAAGCCGTGGTCTGCCGAAAATTTTGGGCTTGCAGATGTTTTTTACCAGGCTGGCTTAATAAGGCTGGCTTTATGTGCTAGATTTATTAACCGGACGCGACACTAATAATTGTGTCAGTTCCGGCAAAATCTGTTCGGGTCGCTAGCTCAGCGGTAGAGCACTCGGCTTTTAACCGATTGGTCCTGGGTTCGAATCCCAGGCGACCCAGTTTATCGTAGCTAATTAAGAATTTTTAGGAGATTCCATGTCCTCATTGAATTTCCTCTGATATTCTTAACTAAGAGTTCAGATTTCAAAAATACTGCGTTATGGAACCAGCATGCTGGTTCAAAAGCTTTTAGGATTTGAATGTTTTAGGTTCATTTCCAGAAATGCTTTAAGATTGATGAGTAATAACACTTATTGATCTTTTGACACAGTTGCCTAACGGCAACTGTGTCAA
>JAAHIC010000993.1 GCA_010671965.1 Leptolyngbya sp. SIO4C5 | reverse complement strand
TGAGAATAGCGAGGATCCCAATATTGCCCGTTTCTTGGGTCAAGAAGGTACCCTTGGCTCTGACATGGGCTTGCCCAATGACTTCATGGCCCGGGCGATTACCCACGTGGGCAACTACGGTGAAATCTACGAGCGCAACCTAGGGGAAGGTTCACAGTTTGAGCTGCCTCGGGCTGAGAACTCTCTCTGGACAGAGGGCGGCCTGCTGTACTCGCCGCCGTTCCGCTAAGGGCGATCGCTCGTAAAACTTAGGGTTCAAAGGCACAAAGAGATCCGCAGGTCGGGTCTCTTTTCTCATTTGTAAAGCATGTAACAAATACAACTTTTCCAAACGCCCTTTTTAGACTATGGTTCTATCAACTTGAGGCACCCTCTCGCTGGGAGGCAACGGGTTTTGAATGTGACTGATTGGTCAAGGGCGGGATATCTCATTGCGTTAGCCTGCTGCATCCTTCCGTAAAAGGGGCGTCTAGCTGCGTCACTGCATACCCTATGCCTCAACCTCATGGCTGTCTCTACAGATGGTCCCCACTGAGCATTGATATTGGCTTTCTCAGGATTAGCTCATGACAAGCGGTAGTAATAGTTTCAATCCGGCAGCGCTGCTGCGAGATGAACGCTTCTGGAAGATCGCCTTTCAGGTCATTGTAGTTGCCTTTGTTGTCGGCATTTTGACCTTCTTGATTGGCAATCTCAGCAGCAATTTAGAAGCCCAGGGAACGGTCTTTGGCTTTGAGTTTCTTTCCAATCCGGCGGGCTTCAGCATCGGTGAAAGCGTGGTTGAATATCGACCTCAAGACGCCTACGGTAAAGCGCTGTTCGTTGGTCTGCTAAATACCCTTGTTTTGGTCGTGGCAGGTATTGTTCTAGCCACCCTAGTGGGTACCGCAGCCGGCATTGCCAGCTTTTCTACTAACTGGCTGGTTTACAAAATTAGCCGCGCCTATGTGGGCCTGGTGAGAAACATTCCGCTACTGCTGCAGCTATTCTTTTGGTATTTCGCCATTTACGGCGGACTGCCCCAGCCAGCCGACCAGATAAACTTTCTGGGCCTGGCTTTTCTAAACAACCGAGGAGTCTATATTCTCTGGCCAGAGGTGGGGCTACGGCTCTGGCTTGGCCTAGCTGCGCTGGTGATTGGGGCGATCGCGGCTTTTGGGGTTTGGCGGCAGCGCACCCACGTCATGGTGGAGCAGGGAGAGCCGGGTAAGACGCAGCTCTATATTCTGTGGGCGATTCTGGCAGCAATGCTAATTATCTTTCTGGGCCTGGGCTGGCGGCTGCCAGAGGCCGTAGAAGGCGGCGGTGTTGTCGGCGGTATGCGCCTGTCGCGGGAGTATGTGGCTTCACTCTCAGCGTTAGTGTTCTATACCGGGGCTTTTATTGCTGAAATTGTCAGAGCAGGCATCCAGTCGGTTTCCAAGGGCCAGTGGGAAGCCGCGCGATCGGTGGGGTTAGTCAACAACCTGGTGATGCGGCTAGTGGTGTTTCCCCAGGCAATGCGGGTAATTATTCCCCCGCTCAATAGCGAATTTATGAACCTGGCGAAAAACTCCAGTCTGGCGTTCGCCGTTGCCTATCCCGAAATCTACGCCGTGGCTAATACTACCTACAACCAAACCGGACGCCCCGTAGAAGTCTTTCTGGTGCTGATGGGCACCTACCTTGTGATCAACTTGATCATCTCGCTGGGCATGAACCAGCTTAACCAAGCCGTTCAGT
>JAAHIC010000992.1 GCA_010671965.1 Leptolyngbya sp. SIO4C5 | reverse complement strand
TCCCATAGCATGTTCCACCGAGCGGGTACCAATATTAGAGTCAGTGACAGCACTAGAGTGATCCATCGTTCTGCCACAGGACAGAGACAGGCTTACGGTTAGAATCAGGGCGATCGCTCCCAATCCCCATGACTGGATATGTCGTCTAACTCGGTATAGCTTTGCAGGAAGCTGGCCTAGCTGATGCATTGTCTTTCCTCTGGTACATCCTTTAACTTAGGCTCAAAACTCAAAGGAAAGGCTGCCAATGATAGTCAAGCCTTCGCCGGGGCGATTTTCGATGGTGCGCGACCCCTCAGAACTGTCGATATACTGCACATCAAACAGGTTGCGGAAATTTAGCGCCGCCCGCCAGTTATCCCGCTCGTAAGAAATCGCGGCATTGGTGAGAAAGTAATCTTCCAGCATGAAGCTGTTTGCGTTGTCGCCAAAGCGATCGCTGACATAGTTAATACCAAGACCAAATCCAAGCCCTGCTAGATCGCCTGTTTGAATTTCGTAAGTTGTCCATAGATTAATGTTGTGCTCTGGCACGCCAAAGAGTCGGTTACCCTCTAGTCCGGTATTATCTTGGGTAACATCGGCATCAGTATAGGCGTAGTTAGCAACAATGTTCCAACCGGGCCTAATTTCGCCGATGATATCTAGCTCAATTCCCTGACTGCGCTGCTCCCCCGTAGCAACCACAAAGTTTTGCCCTGGCAGGGCGGTGGGGTCTGCCGTTGCCACATTCTGCTTAGTGATGTGGAATAGGGCTAGATTGGCGATGAGGTTGCCACCTAGCAGTTCGGCTCTAGCTCCAATTTCAAACTGTTCGCCTGCTTCTGGGTTTAATAATTCACCAGAACGAGTAGTCCCCGAATTAGGCCTAAAAGAGGTGCTGTAGCTGCCGTAAAGAGAAATTTCATCAATGGGCTGGTAGACCAAGCCCAGGCGCGGAGTGAAGGCATCATCACTCTGACTGTCACTTGTATCCAGGTCAAAATTTTCGGATTCCTGAGCGATTGTGTCATAGCGAAGACCGGCCAGCAGAAACAAGTTATCTAGTAGGGCAACTTGGTCTTGTACATAGATACCAAGATTGTCGGTTCGACTAGCTCCCGCTTTGGGAATGGGATCATTGAAGCTCTCGGGCCGAGGCACGCCGTAGATCGGATCAAAAATGTTGAATAGGGGCTGGGGCGTAAAGTCAATTCGCTGGAAGCTGGTGAAATCGCGGCGATACAAATCGACTCCAGCGAGCAGGGTATGATCAATCGACCCAGTGGAAAACTCTCCCACGACATTGGTCTGCAATTCATAACTCTCAATAGGCTGGGCGTTTTGCACCCAAATACGAAATAAATCCCCAGCATCTTCATCGATGACTCGAAAGGCTATGTTCGAAACAAATTCATTATCAAAATTGATGTAGCGGAAGCTATTACGAACTTTCCAGCTATCGCTGAAGCGATGCTCAAATTGATAGCCTATTCGTAAAAACTCATTTTGGGCATTATCGTCAGGTTCGCCGGTAATGCGATCGGAAGGAACATCGGCAACGCGATCGCCGAAGGCTGGCAAACCGCCAAAGTCAGTCGGACGAGTTTCGTTGCTGTATTCCAGTTCCAAGAGTAAGTCCGTGCGATCGTCAATAGCCCAGCTCACCACAGGTGCAATAAATGCTCGCTCAATCGGTACGTCAAAATCGCGGTAGAAATCTTCTCGGCGAAATAGGGCATTCAG
>JAAHIC010000991.1 GCA_010671965.1 Leptolyngbya sp. SIO4C5 | reverse complement strand
CTGGAGTTCAAACGTGTGTCCTTCCTCTCAAAAAAGTACAAGCTCTATGCTGCTACATCTAAGCACTTGGCCTGAGGTGGAAAATTATCTACAGCGATCGCCAGGCATTATTTTTCCCATTGGCTCTACAGAACAGCACGGCCCCACCGGATTAATTGGTACCGATGCCATCTGCGCCGAAGCGATCGCTAAGGGCGTCGGTGAAACCGTTGAGGCTCTAGTAGGGCCAACGATTAACGTCGGCATGGCGCTGCATCACACGGCTTTCCCCGGCAGCATTAGTCTGCGCCCTAGCACTTTGATCGCGCTGCTGCAAGATTACGTTAAACCGCTGGCCCGCGCCGGATTTACCCGTTTTTTCTTCATCAACGGCCACGGCGGCAATGTGGCAACGCTGAAGGCGGCTTTTTCTGAAACTTACGCTGCCCTGTTGGACTTAAACATGGCCCAGGCCGACCAGGTCCGCTGTCAGGTGGCGAACTGGTACATGTGCGGCCCTGTCATGCAGCTAGCGCGAGAACTTTATGGCAGTCAAGAAGGCTCCCACGCCACTCCCAGCGAAGTGGCCCTGACGCAGTATGTCTATCCTCAGGCAATTAAGACGGCCAAGCTGGAGCCACAGGTAGCCCCAGCAGGACATCGGATCTACAATGCGGTGGACTTTCGGCGGCACTATCCAGACGGTCGCATGGGGTCTAACCCAGATTTAGCCACGCCTGAACACGGTCAGCGGCTCTACGAAGCAGCAGTCAAGGATTTAAGCAACTCGTATTTGAAATTTATCGCGCCGGACGATGCCTGAGGTAAAGGCCGGTAGCGCCCCCAACTACCGCGATCGCCGATAAAATATGCACTACGTTGAACGGTGTGCCTGGAAAAAACCAGGAGTCGGTGCGTAGAAATTCGATGAAGAAGCGGCCCAAGGGATACCAGATGCAGTACATCAGGGCAATATCCCCGTCTTTAAGCTGTTTGGCAAAGCGGCGTGATAAGGTAAACAGCACGATGAAGCCGACTAGATTCCACAGCGACTCATAGAGAAACAGGGGATGAAACCGAGTGGCCTCTGGGTAGGCGCTGAGGTCGCGGTAGGGACCAATGCGGTGAACTGAATCAATTCTCAGACCCCAGGGTAAATCGGTGGGAGGGCCGTAGAGTTCCTGGTTGATGAAATTACCCCAGCGGCCAATAGCTTGAGCCAGCGGGAGCGGCAGAGCGATCGCGTCTAGGTATCTCAGCAGGGGCAGTCTGCGGATGCGAGCATAGAGCCACAGAGCAATACCGCCGAAAATAAACGCGCCAAAAATGTGAATGCCGCCGCCCCAGATTTGCAAGATTTTGATGGGGTTAGTGAGGTAGTAGCCAAGGCCTTCAGCCGTGCGGGGAGATTGAACGAACACATAGTACAGGCGCGCGCCGATAAAGCCGGGGATTAGCACCCAAATCAGCATATCCCAGAATTTTTCTGAGTCTTCGCCCTGACGCTCTAACCGTCTGCTGGCAATTAGGGCTGCGGCAAAAATGGCCGTAATCATCAGCAGGCCGTACCAGCGCAGCGCAAAGGGGCCTAGCTCAAAGATAAAGGCCGAGCTCGAAACGAAGCGGCCGCCGACGGCACCTTCAGCTCGCTGGCGGGCATCAGCGCCGCGGGCGACGGCACCCTCACCTTCCACGCCTTGGTCGACCCCGGCACCGCGCCCGACGAGCCCCGCTTCCCGACCATCTGGTC
>JAAHIC010000990.1 GCA_010671965.1 Leptolyngbya sp. SIO4C5 | reverse complement strand
CATACAGTAAAAAACTCCAAAATCTCAAGCATTCAGCAGATAAACGTTGATTTCTAGCGATAAAGCAGTTTAGCGGCTGAATACTTGAGATTTTGGAGTTTTTTACTGTATGAGCACCCCTCAAGAGCGGATCGTCCCTACAGATCTGCGCAATGAGATGTCTCGGTCTTACTTAGAGTACGCCATGAGCGTCATTGTAGGCCGAGCTTTACCAGATGCTAGGGACGGTCTTAAGCCGGTGCATCGCCGGATTTTATATGCCATGCACGAGCTGGGGCTGACGGCAGATCGCCCCTTTCGTAAATGCGCCCGCGTGGTGGGGGAAGTGCTTGGTAAGTATCATCCCCACGGTGACACGGCGGTTTATGACGCTTTGGTGCGCATGGCCCAGAACTTTTCGATGCGATCGCCGCTGATCAACGGCCACGGCAACTTCGGTTCGGTGGACAATGATCCGCCAGCGGCTATGCGTTACACCGAATGTCGCCTGCAGTCTCTCACCAGCAACTCTCTGCTCCAGGATATCGAGTCCGAAACCGTCGATTTTATCGATAACTTTGACGGTTCCCAGCAAGAGCCAATCGTGCTGCCAGCCCGCATCCCGCAGCTCCTGCTAAACGGCTCCTCCGGCATCGCAGTGGGGATGGCCACCAACATTCCGCCCCACAATTTGGGAGAGCTAATCGACGGCGTTATCGCGCTGATTCATCAGCCAGATCTCAGTAACGCTCAGCTCATGAGCTACGTGCCGGGGCCAGACTTTCCCACAGGCGGCCAAATTCTGGGTACTAACGGTATTTACGAAGCCTACACCACCGGGCGCGGCTCCGTTACCATGCGCGGCGTTGCCACCATTGAGACCCTAGAGCAGCAAGGTCGCCCCGATCGCGAAGCCATCATCGTTACGGAACTGCCTTACCAAACTAACAAGGCAGCTCTGATTGAAAGAATTGCCGATATGGTGAACGATCGCCGGATTGACGGCATTTCCGATATTCGCGATGAGAGCGATCGCGACGGTATGCGCATCGTGATCGAGCTGAAGCGTGACGCCTATCCCCGCGTTGTTCTCAATAACCTCTATAAGCAGACGCCGCTGCAAAATAACTTCGGCGTCAACATGCTGGCGTTGGTCAACGGCGAGCCGCAGCTATTGGGACTGAAGCAGATGCTGGAGGTCTTTTTAGACTTCCGCATCGAAACTATTACCCGTCGCACTCAGTTTGAGCTGCGTAAAGCTCAGGAGCGCGATCACATTCTGCAGGGCTACCTAATCGCGTTGGAAAATCTAGACGCCATTATTAGCCTGATTCGCCACGCGGCAGATGCGCCGATCGCCAAACAGGAGCTGATGGATTCCTACGGACTCTCCAACAGTCAGGCCGACGCGATTTTGCAGATGCAGCTACGCCGCCTGACAGCGCTAGAAGCCGAAAAAATTCAGCAAGAGCACGAAGCCCTACTCGAAAAAATCACCGACCTGCAGGATATTCTGGCTCGGCGAGAGCGAATTCTGGAAATCATTGAAACTGAGCTAGGCCAGCTGCGCGAAACTTACGCCAATCCGCGCCGTACCGTCATTGAACAGGCTGAAGGTGAGCTGACCGATATCTCCCTGATTGCCAATGAGCAGGTGTTAGTGCTGCTGACCGAGCAGGGCTATATCAAGCGGATGCTCGTAGATACCTTTGGGCTTCAAAGGTATCTACGAGCATCCGCTTGATATAGCCCTGCT
>JAAHIC010000099.1 GCA_010671965.1 Leptolyngbya sp. SIO4C5 | reverse complement strand
AAGGGGTGCGCTTATTTGACACCACAATGAGCCGGGCCAACTTAGAGGGGGCCGATTTGCGCTATTCGACCTTAGACGGGGCGCGGTTGACCCGGGCCAACTTAACCAACGCCATTTTAGAAGGGGTTTATACCTTTAATACGGACTTTCGCGCCGCCACGATTGAGGGTGCAGACTTCACCGATGTCCTTTTAGATCCCAAGACTAACGATATGCTGTGCGAGGTGGCTGCCGGCACGAATCCCGTCACCGGACGCAGCACCCGCGAAACCCTTTTTTGTCCCTAGCTGGCTGGCGGGGGGCTAAAGATAGCCATGTTCAGCTAGAAAATCGGGGGTAATCGGGGCGGCTGAGGGGGTTAAAGCGCGATCGCTTTTTGCCTGCAAAAAGGCAAATTTCTCCACGTATTTGCCCAAAATATCTCCTTCTAGGTTCACCCAGTCACCGGGTTGAAGATACTGCAGGTTTGTTTCCCCGTAGGTCACCGGGATCACCGCCACCGTAAACCAGTTGCCGTCTGAGTCGCAGTCAGCCACCGTCAGGCTGACGCCGTTCACGGCAATGCTGCCTTTAGGGACGATGTAGCGAGCGACTCTGGCCTCAGTGAGGCTGAAGCTCATTTCCCAGGCATTGGCGACCTGTGCGGACTTTTCTAGCTGACCGCTGCCGTCTACGTGACCAGTGACAAAGTGGCCGCCAATTTTACTGCCGACCCGTAGGGAAGCTTCTAAATTGACCTGAGCCCCTTCCCGCCGCTTACCTAGAACGGAGCGGTTCAGGGTTTCAGGTGAGGCTGAGGCCGTAAAGCCGTGGGGCAAAATCTCCTCAACCGTGAGGCAGACGCCATCAACCGCTATGCTGTCGCCGTATTCGAGGGTCTGCACCAGGCGATCGCCGCTCGCACCAGAACAGGTGACTTTCAACTGCTCTGGCTGGGAGTAAGACAGGGTTCCTATAGTTTGAATCAGGCCAGTAAACACAGATTTTTAGCTGAAAGCAGTAAATTCTTCTCGTCAACTCTGCCCATCTCAGCAGAGTTCGGGGCATACTGGAAATTGTTTAGGCAGGTTTGAGGTTGAGGATTGCCGACTCTGTCAGCTAGCTCTAACCGCTAAGTTCTGCTTAAATTGTTCACTTTTCATCATATCGGCATAACTGGCTGAGCCAGACTTGATACCTTAGAGAAGTATAGTAATTTCAGTTTATTAGAGTATTTTTACTAGCCACGGATAGTTGTTAAATCCTGGCTTAATATATGGATCTAGTCCACTGAGTAACCAAAAGTTCACTTTCCCTGCTCCGAGTCTAGAGGCTAATCCCATGATTGAGATGAAAGTTGCCGGAATTGCCCTTGATGCAGTTTCTCGCAGTCCGATTGTGTTACTCAGAGATGCTTCAGAAAGGCGTGCCCTGCCCATCTACATTGCCCCCGACCAGGCCAAGTCGATCATCAGCGCCTTGGAAAATCAGCTTCCGGCTCGGCCTTTGACCCATGATTTATTTGTCAATCTGATCGACGAGTGGGAAATGGAGCTGGAGAAGGTTGTCATTCATGCGCTGCGGGACAACACATTCTACGCGGTTTTGAAGGTAATCAAAGGGGAAGAGAAGAAGGACATCGATGCCCGTCCCAGCGATGCGATCGCGATTGCCCTGCGCACCGACTCGCCGATCTGGGTGATGGAAGAAGTGGTTGCCGATGCCTCAATTCCGGTTGACCGCGACGCCGATGAAGCCGAGAAGCAAGCATTCCACGACTTTATCTCAAATCTCAATCCCTCTGATTTTTCGCAGCGAGGACGCTCGATTAGCAGCGATTCCTGATGCGCTATCGCCGCTTTGGCAAAACTGAACTACCGCTTTCGGTTTTTTCTTTAGGAACAATGCGCTGCCTGAAGTCGGAGGCAGACTTTAGGCAAACCGTGGCCGCTGCCGTCAGGCGAGGCATTAACCACTTAGAAACGGCCCAGGGCTATGGGGCCAGTGAACGCTACCTGGGTCGGCTGCTGCGCTCTGGAGATCTAGGAGCGCGATCGCAGCTTTATCTCACCACGAAGATTCCCCCCACCCCCAATGCTGAGCAGCTAGCCCGGCAAATTGATCAGTCCCTAGAGCATCTGCAAACGGACTATTTAGACTGCCTGGCCCTACACGGCATCAATACGCCAGAGCATCTGCAATGGACACAGTCAGGCTGTCTGGAGGTTATGCAGGCGGCCCTGGCAGACGGCCGGGTGCGGCACATCGGCTTTTCCACTCACGGTTCGCTAGAACTCATTCTGGCCACGCTGCAGACCGGCTATTTTGAGTTTGTCAATCTGCACTACTACTACTTTTTTCAGCGCCACGCCGCCGCGATCGCTCTGGCCCAGCAGCAGGACTTAGGTATTTTCATTATTTCTCCTGCCGACAAGGGCGGACTGCTCTATACGCCACCGTCTCGTTTAAAAGACCTCTGCGCCCCCTATTCCCCTCTAGAGCTGACCTATCGCTGGCTGCTGAGCGATCGCCGCATCACTACCCTTAGCTTGGGACCGGCCAGCCCAGATGAACTCGACTGGCCGCTGACAGTAGCCGATAGGGATGAGCCGCTGACTTCGGCAGAAATAGCCGCTTTGCAACAGCTGGAACAGCATCAGGCGGATGCCTTGGGCCGCGATCGCTGCGCCCAGTGCTACGAGTGCTTGCCCTGCCCCGAAAGCATCCACATTCCCGAAGTGCTGCGGCTGCGGAACCTAGCCGTTGCCTATGACATGACCCCTTACGGCCAGTATCGCTACGGCATGTTTGAAAATGCGGGTCACTGGTTTGCGGGACAAAAGGCCAGTCGCTGCACAGACTGCGGTGACTGCCTGCCCCGATGTCCAGAAAGCTTGGATATTCCCAATTTGCTGAGAGATACCCATACCAGACTCAAGGGACCAGAGCGGCGACGTTTGTGGGGATAAATTACGAATTGTCGCGTTATCTGACAGCGCCCCCGCACATTTCGCCGATATTTGTTCTAATGCCTTTAGCCAATGATTTTTTGCGGCAAGTTAATTAAACCTGAACAAAGCCCACATCCCCCTAGGGGGGATGTTAGGCTATGAGCACAGTATTGAGACTATTCGCATGGTTGCCACACCAGAAAAGCTGGAATATCAGGATGTTAAAACTGCCCAAGGTGGCGATCGCGTTGCGGTGCTGCTAATGGGCTACGGCGAAGTTGAGAGCTACGAAGACTTTGCTAACTACAACGAGCAGGCGTTGAACCTGCTGACGGCTAAGTTTGCGCCGGTGCCGACCTGGATCTATCCGCCTTTGGCTAAGCTGCTGGCGGTTTTTGACCTGCACGAGTGGAGCCACCAGCACGGCAATTTTATTTCCCCTCATAACGCCATCTTTGAAAAGCAGCGGGCGGGGATTGAGGAGTCACTTCAAGAGCAGTGGGGCGATCGGGTTAAGGTCTTTAAGGCCTTTAACTTTTGCGCTCCTCACCTACCCGATCAGGTTTTAGAGCAGGTGAAGGCTGAAGGCTTTGACAAGCTGCTGATCTATCCGCTGCTAGTGGTTGACTCCATTTTCACCAGCGGCATCGCCGTCGAGCAGGTGAATGATGCCTTAGTCAAGCTAGCCGACAGCAACGAGCACTGGCTGAAAGGCACCCGCTATATTCCCTCTTTCTACGACGAGCCTGCCTACATCGACCTGCTGGCCGATATCGTAGCCGACAAGATTCAAAAAGATCTGGCCGTCGCTCATCTGCCGTCCCAAACGGGGATTGTGCTGATGAATCATGGCTGTCCGCACAAGGCTAAGGGCTTTACCTCAGGTATCCGCGAAAGTGAGCTGCTGTATGAGGCCGTGCGCGAGAAGCTGATCTATCGCTATCCGCTGATTTCGGTGGGCTGGCTAAACCACGATACGCCGCTGATTGAGTGGACGCAGCCCAACACGACCCTAGCCGCTAAGAACCTGATGGATTTGGGGGCGACCGCCATCGTCTTTATGCCGATTGGCTTTGCCACGGAAAACCACGAGACGCTGCTAGACGTAGAGCACATCATCGTCAGCCTGCGGAAGCAGCGACCCGATGTCACTTACGTGCAGATGCCCTGCGTCAATGAAGATCCTCGCTTCTTGAAAATGGCGGCTGATTGGGCCAGTCCTCAAATCTCAGCCCTACTCAACGAGCAGGCGATCGCTGTTAGCCCGGCTCTGGCAAAGGCTCAGGCTCAGGAGTTTCACAGCCACAGCCATAGCCACGATCATCACCACAATCACGATCATCACGGCCATCATCATCACTAATCCTGCCTGAGTCAAACTGCAGGATTACCATCAGTTCTAGGTTCAACTGCGAGCCTAGAACTTTTTGTTGTCAGAAATCCGGCTGACAGCGGGCGCGGTATACGGTAGCAAATCTCTGCCCAGCGTCGTATCTTTTGATTTAAAGAAACTTCTTAAAATGGATAGACCGATAAATTTTTGCTACAACAGCTAAATCTAATTTCTAGTCTACTCACTTAGGCTTCAGTGAAAATCTTATGGTTCAAACGCCTGCTTACACGTCTCCTAAATCTCAGGTTGAGCTAGAAAAGGTCGAAAGACAAGAAGAAGATATTGACCTGGAGTTTCTCTACACGCGCGATATTGAGTTTCGCCAGGAAACTATTTACTTCATCGTGGTCGATCGCTTTCACGATGGCGATCCAGACAACAGCGAAGGACCTAATCCAGAGCTGTATGACGCCACCCGAACGGAGTGGGGCAAATACTGGGGCGGCGACCTGCAGGGAGTGATTGATAAGCTCGACTATTTGAAGAATATGGGGGTCACTGCCGTTTGGCTAACGCCCTTGTTCGAGCAGGTAGAAGGACTATTTATTGAAAGTGCCGCCATACACGGCTACTGGACGAAGGATTTTAAGCGGCTGAACCCTCGCTTCATTGGTAAGGACGAAAATCCTTCTCTCAACGATACTCAGGAAATCCGCAATACTGCCTTTGACCGCCTGATTGAAGCGCTACATCGGCGCGGCATGAAGCTGGTGCTGGATGTGGTCTGCAATCACAGCAGCCCTGATATTGAGGGCGTGAAAGGAGAGCTGTACGACGATGGCGTTAAAATCGTCGATTTTGACCATGACAAAGAGCACTGGTACCACCACTACGGCGAAGTGGTGGACTGGGAAGACGAGTGGCAGGTACACAACTGCGAAATGGCGGGCTTAGCCACCTTTAACGAAAACAACGCCGACTATCGCAACTACATCAAGTCGGCAATTAAGCAGTGGCTCGATCGCGGTGTGGATGCGCTGCGGGTAGACACAGTCAAGCACATGCCTATCTGGTTCTGGCAGGAGTTTAATGCTGACATCTTGACCCATCGCCCCGACGTGTTTGTGTTTGGCGAGTGGATTTATAATCACCCCGAAGATGAGCGCTCGGTCGAATTCGCTAACAACTCCGGTATGACAGTGCTGGATTTTGGCCTATGCGTAGCGGTGCGGGCCGCTTTGGGACAGGGGGCTGAAGAGGGATTTCAGCTGGTTCAAGGCATCTTCGATCTCGATCACAACTACTGCGGCGCGACGGAGCTGATTACCTTTATTGATAATCACGACATGCCCCGGTTTCAGTCGCTCAACCCGGATCCGGCAATGCTGCAGGTGGCGATCGCCCTGATTATGACTTCACGCGGTATCCCCTGTGTCTACTACGGCACCGAGCAGTATCTCCACAACGACACTGACTACGGCAACGATCCTTATAACCGGCCGATGATGGAAAGCTGGGACACCACCACCGATCTGTATCAGTACATCCGGCGGCTGTCGGGTCTGCGCCGACTCAACCCCGCCGTTGCCCTGGGCGGCCAGTGGCCCAAATATGTGATGTCCGATGTCTACTGCTATACGCGCCAGTACCGCGATTCGCGCTGCTTCGTGGCGATGAACCGGGGAGAGGCGACGACGGTTGATTTAGTCGAAGCTGACTTCCCCGATGGTGAACATACCTGCATTTTGACCCAGCGCAAGTTTGAAGTAGAAGCAGGTAATATCAGCGGATTAGAGCTGGCAGCGCGAGAGGTGATCGTCCTCAGCCATGTGGGAGAACGGGTCAAAGGGCAAACTATCGTGCGGGCCCAGCTCAACGGGGTAGACACCCAGCCGGGAGAGGTAATCGCCGTGATTGGCGACTGCCCGGAACTGGGGAACTGGGATATTGGTAAGGCTCACTGGCTGGAATACATCAATTCAAACACCTGGTTTGGCGAGATTCCCTTTAACGAAAGCGCTGGTAAGCTGATTACCTACAAATACGTCATGCTGCGGGAAGGGACTTCGCCTATCCGCGAGAATCTAGTCGCACGGCGCTGGGTCTTAGTGGAGTCCGGCACGGTGAAGTGGCGCGATACCTGGGCCTGGTAGCGTCTGGGAAGTTTTGACTCAGGCTCGTTAGAGTAGAGAAAGTATCTCTGCATTTTCCATGACCCTGACTGAGCAAGTTTTAAGCCAG
Organism: Leptolyngbya sp. SIO4C5; assembly: GCA_010671965.1. Classification (GTDB taxonomy): domain Bacteria; phylum Cyanobacteriota; class Cyanobacteriia; order Phormidesmidales; family Phormidesmidaceae; genus Sphaerothrix; species Sphaerothrix gracilis. The sequence continues at coordinate 3,483 of JAAHIC010000099.1, read as the reverse complement.
CTTCCCGGCGATGTTTTAGGCGGGCTGAGAAAAGCCGACCAGATGTGGCAGTCCCTTAAAGCGGGCAATGTGCCCGTGCCTGATGTTGTGGCGGAAAGTTCTGAGCCGCTGGAAGCAGTGACCTGGGACGTGGTGATTTGCGGCGGCACTCTCGGCATTCTGCTGGGGGCTGCTTTGGCTCAGCGGGGCTGGCGGGTGGCGCTGCTAGAAAAAGGGCCGCTGCGGGGGCGCGAGCAGGAGTGGAATATTTCCCGCCACGAGCTGGCGGTGCTGGTGGAGATGGGCTTGCTGAGTCAGGCAGAGCTAGAGGCAGCGATCGCCACTGAGTACAACCCAGCCCGCATTAGCTTCCTGGGCGGCGCAGATCACTGGGTTGAGGATGTACTGAATGTGGGTGTCTATCCGGTAACGCTGCTGGAAACGCTTAAGCAGACCTTTCTCGCCGCTGGGGGACAGCTTCTTGAGCATACTGCCTTTGAGTCGGCGATCGTTCATCCTGACGGCGTCGTGGTCAAAGCCGCCGCAGAAAGTTTGCAAACGCGGCTGCTGGTTGATGTGCTGGGGCACTTTTCGCCCATTGCGCGGCAGGCGCGGGGGGGAGAAACCCCAGATGCGGTTTGCCTAGTGGTGGGAAGCTGTGCTGAGGGATATCCCAATAACAAAACGGGGGATCTAATTGCCTCATTCACCCCGATCCGCAACCAGTGCCAGTATTTCTGGGAAGCCTTTCCGGCCAAGGATGGACGCACCACCTACCTATTTACTTATCTAGACGCCCATCCCAGCCGCCCCAGCCTGGAAGCGCTGTTTGAGGAATACCTAACGCTGCTGCCGCAGTATCAGCAGGCCAGCTTGGAGCAGCTCGACTTCAAAAGGGCGCTGTTTGGCTTTTTTCCCTGCTACAAAGACAGTCCCCTGCGCTTGGGCTGGAACCGGATGCTGGCGGCAGGGGATAGCAGCGGCAGTCAGTCGCCCCTGAGCTTTGGCGGCTTTGGGGCGATGATTCGCCACTTACGGCGGCTAACCCAGGGCATTGACGAAGCCCTCAAACAAGATTTACTAGATGCCGAATCGTTGGGAAAGCTCCAGCCCTATCAGCCCAATCTTTCCGTCACCTGGCTGTTTCAGAAGTCTATGAGCGTCGGCGTTGAGCAAAATCTGCCCGACAATCGGATCAACGAGGTTTTGGCGGCCATCTTTCAGGATATGGCCGAACTGGGTGAGCCTGTGCTCAAGCCCTTTTTGCAGGATGTGGTGCAGTTTCCGGCCCTCGCCCAAACGCTGCTCAAAACTTCGGTTTCTCATCCGCTGCTGGTGGCGAAAATTATTCCTCAAGTTGGCATCGGTGATTTAGTGAGCTGGCTGGGTCACTATGCGAGTCTGGCTGGCTACAGTGCCCTATATCCCCTAAGCCGCGCCGCTAAAGGCTGGGCCGAAACTCTATCGCCCCAGCAGCAGTATGCCTACCACCGCTGGGTGGAGGCGCTCAAGTACGGTTCAGGGCAAGACTATTGATTATGGATTTTCCCCTCGCTCGCCAGCATTTTTATCAGGTCATCCAGCAGCCTGATGCTCAGATTGATTTAGCCGCCGCCGCGCTCTACATCGCTCAGGAAGAGTACCCCAGCCTGGATGTTGAAGAATATCTCAACGCCTTGGACGTGATGGCGGATGAGGCCCGCGATCGCCTGCCGCTTGAACCCTATCCGCTCAAGATCATCCAGGCCATCAGCCAGTACCTGTTTGAGGACTTGCGCTTCAAAGGCAACAGCCAAGACTATTACGATCCGCAAAACAGCTTTCTCAACGATGTCATCGATCGCCGCACTGGCATTCCGATCACGCTGGCGCTGGTTTATCTAGAGATTGCTAAGCGGCTGGATTTTCCGATGGTCGGTGTGGGAATGCCGGGGCACTTCTTAATTCGTCCGGCGATCGCGGATATGACCCTCTGCGTTGATGCTTTTCATCAGGGAGAGGTTTTATTCCCTGAGGATTGTGAAACCCGACTCCAGCAAATTTATGGCGAGGGGGCGACTTTGCAGGATGAGTTTTTACAGCCCGTGTCAGCCAAGGCTTTTCTTGCCCGCATGCTGACCAACCTGAAAATGATTTATCTCAGCCGGGAGCAGCTTGAAAAGGCACTGGCCGCTACCGAGCGCATCCTGCTGCTGTTTCCAGAGGCAATTATTCAACGACGCGATCGCGGTTTGCTTTACTACCAGAGCGGTCAATTTGCAGCGGCTCGGAGAGATCTAGAAGCCTATGTGCAGCAGGCTGTTGGGCAAGCTGATGATATTGAGACTATAAAGCATTTACTGAAACAAATTGAGTCTGCTTAACTTCGATGCAGGGTTGGCTTTGCCAATAGGCTAAATCAGATTGGGGAGATTTGAGACTGGTTTTAATGATGGCGATCGCGCGTTTTTCTGTCATGGGCTCCTGTGACAGATTTCCGCTTGCTATTTCAGCGTGTCATCTGCTGCCGACTTTATTGCGCTCCTCAGCTTTAACGCTATTTCTCTAATAGTTTCTGCGATTTCCTGGAAGGCTTCGTCTGGGTTGTCCCAGGTGGCGATCGCTTGGCCGTTTTTGGGGAGGTGGGGGAGCTGGCTGAGGGGGGTAGCGGCGTAGTCGGTGGGGCGCAGGAGGATAGGAAGGATGTGGGCTTGGTCGGTGCGGTTCAGGGCGGGGAGGATTTCGTGGTGGTAGGTGGTGTCGTCGGCGAGGGCGTCGGGGCTGATGAGCAGCAGGATGATGTCGGCGGTGTGGAGCTGGTGGTGAATGGCTTGGTCGCGGTTGTCACCGGGGAGGAGGTGGCGTTTGCTCCAGGGGGTGATGAGGTTTTGGCGATCGAGCGGAGTGAGGTGGTGGGTGAGTTGGGTTTGGAGGGTTTCGTCGGTGGGGTGGTAGGCGATGTAGAGGGAGATGGGTTGGCCGGGGGGGATGAGGTTGTGGACGATTTCGTAGTTGTAAAATTTATAGCTGAATTGCACAGTAGCAACTAATCTAAGAAAATCTTCTTCCGAGTCTGCATTTTGAGGAATCAGATTTACTAAATAAGGGAGATACTCTGCAAGTGAGGCTGTTTTTTGACTAATTTTTCCTAGTGCATCGGCGGCAGCAGCTCTGACATCAGGCGATTCATCCTTCAACAGTTCCAATAGAGAACTAATCGATTGATCATCCTGAATTTTTCCGACAGCAAGAGCTGCATAAGCGCGAACAGAAAAATAAGGATCTTTTAGTCCCTTGCGAAAAATAGGTAAGCTATCTTGAGATTGAATCGAACTTAATATGCGGAAAGATTTTGCGCGAATATCAGAATTTGAATTCTCGCTTAGGTTTGAAGGAACTGAAATAGAATTGACTAGAATGCTCTCTAGATTCTTCTTGTTTAGATGAGAAGTTTTATGCAAGTCATATGCACAATTGATTATTTCTTCAATGATTGACAGCGAGTATTCTTTTATAGCTTCTATA
>JAAHIC010000989.1 GCA_010671965.1 Leptolyngbya sp. SIO4C5 | reverse complement strand
CAATTACCAGTACCTTTGAGTTTGCCTTAGAAACAGTGCAGAATCCGATTGGCGTGTCCACCTATCGGCTGCGGGAAGAGCTACCTGTAGCCCTGCAGGGCAATCTGCCCTCAGCCGAGCAGCTTGAGCAAGAACTAGAAACAGCGGCAGCGCAGCTAGAAGATCAGGTAAGCAATCGCCTAGAAAATAACGGTCAAGAGTAATGACAACTGAGCAAATCGCTATGAACCCCTATTCAGTTTTGCAGCAAGCACAGCGGCAGCGAGTCAGTGACGGGGCCATCGTGCCCGTTTTGACGAATAACACCTCAAAGGTACTGGTAATTGTTTGGCCGCAGCTAGGAGATTTTGACAGTCTAGAATATGCCTGGTGGCTACAGCGAGAGCGCCAACTGCTAGCAGAAAAAGAGATTACCGTCCATGCGGTGGGAATTGGCGATCGCGCTGCCGGTCAGAAATTTTGTGACTATACCGGATTTCCGCCAGCGGCGCTGCTAGTCGATCCCCAGGCTGAACTACACTCGCAGCTCAACTTATACCCAGGACTATCGCTCAGTATACCGGGCCTAGCTACAGGCCCAAGTGCTTGGCTAAATCTGTTGTTAATGTGTGCCGGGTTGGGTAGTCCTGGCACTCTAGCCGAGGTGCTGCGAGGCTATACGGGCGATCGCCAAGCGCCTCAGCTCATTGATGACGCAGAAACTATCAAAGCCCAGCCACTGCCAGCTCTCAAAGGCTCTTTCTTTAAGTTTGCCGGTGGTAAAGGATTTCAAAGGCCGTTCGAGCTAGCTACTTTACGGCTGCGCAACATGGCGGAAGTGCTCAGCCACTGGCAAACCTATGTGCCTAATGCCGCCTACCTTCCCCAGCGCGGCGGCACCTTCCTATTTGATGCAGCCGGAAACCTACTCTATGAACATCGCGATCGCGGTATTTTAGGCTTTGCTGAGAATATGAGCTATCCCCTAGCTTTTCTCTCTGACTTTTAGCCAGAGTTTTCGGCAGGTTTGTGCAAACAAACATGACCTATAGCCACAGATATGGATAATATAAGTGAGAATTCTGGAATTCTCACCCTCGCTTCATGACAAAACAACTTAGAATTGCGGTGATGTCAAATGCCGGTGGCAGCGGCAAGTCAACTTTGACAGTCAATGTCGGCTATGAGCTAGCGGTAGAAGGTTACTCAGTAGCGCTATTCGGGCTTGACCCTAACGGTTCTCTCACGCTTTTCTGCGGCTTGTCCGATCCACCGTCAGAGCAAACCCTAAATCAGGTTTTGCAAAAAGATTTTGGCGGTCAGTGGCCCCTATTTGACTGCTGGCCTCAGCGAACCCGTAAAGTGCAGGCTTGTCTAGGCGGATTAGTGATGACGGAAACGGCCCAGCGCTTAGTTCTGCTAGATCGCAAAGCTTACGTCTTGGCAGATCACCTAGAAGATTATCCCCTGCCCCATGACTTTATTTTATTTGACTGTCCCGGTACCATCGATACGCTGCACTCTGCGGCGCTGACGGCTGCAGACTATATTTTGATTCCCATTCAGCCTGATGACAAAGATATCGACGGGGCTGCTAAGCTTCTGACCTGGATTTTTGATTCAGTGCGCACCTTGCGGTTGAAACCTGCACCGAAAATTTTAGGTGTTGTGCCCAATCGGGTACGTTTGGGCGATCGCGCCCAGCACCGAGACAACATGGGCCTGTCAAAGCGAGAACGAACGGCGGCAGATCCGCCA
>JAAHIC010000988.1 GCA_010671965.1 Leptolyngbya sp. SIO4C5 | reverse complement strand
TTGACCCCACCTTCACAGCGAATGCCGCAGTCCCAGGAGATTTTGTTGGGTTCCCGACCGCTCCAGGAGAATTAATCCGATTTTTCACCACTGTCAGACAACTGTCTGAAACCACCACGCTACAGACTAATGTCGTGGGAGAGTTTTTGACCGGGTCCATTGAGCATACCCTGCTGGCAGGTGTCGATCTATATTGGCGAGATTTTGAGCAGTCTGGCCTACAGGGCGATCCACAGTTTCCCTTTTTCAACATTTTTGATCCGGTGTACGGGGAGCCCCGACCAGATAGTTTTGATGGCTCGCTCATTTCAACCAACACCGGTTACTCAGAGTTTTATGGGGTTTACGTTCAAGATCAAATTCAGCTGTTAGAAAATCTGCATGTGCTAGCAGGGCTACGTTATGACACGACCTTTGACGAAGTCAGACTCTTGACCGCCGGAACCACGAGTGAAGTTGAAGAAAGCGCTTTTAGCCCGCGGCTGGGGGTGGTTTATCAGCCGATCGAGCCGCTTTCGCTCTATGGCAGCTACAGCCGCTCGTTTGTGCCCAACAGCGGCATTACGGCGGACGGAGATGCTCTAGAGCCGGAGCGCGGTACTCAGTTTGAAGTCGGGGCCAGAGCTGAGCTATTGCAGGGAGCGCTGGTGGCCAATGTGGCCTTGTTTAATATCACCAAAAGCAACGTGGCGACGGCTGATCCCAATCAACTACCGGGCAGTGGCTTTTCGGTATTGACGGGGGAACAACGAAGCCAGGGGGTGGAACTCGATGTCATCGGCGAGATTTTGCCCGGCTGGAATGTGGTGGCGAACTATGCCTATACCGACGCTGATATTACTGAAGATAATGACGGCAATGAAGGGAATCGGCTGTTTGGCGTCCCAGAACATAACGTGAATCTGTGGACCAATTATGAAATTCAGGACGGCAATCTAGCAGGGTTAGGGTTTGGCCTGGGCGTTAATTACATCAGCGAGCGCTTTGGTGACAACGAAAATAGCTTTGTCTTAGAAGACTATTTTCTAACAAATGCGGCCATCTCTTACCGCCGTGACAATTGGCAAGCTGGACTCAATTTCCGCAACCTGTTTGACGTGGACTACATCGATAGTTCCGAAGGGCTCCGGTTTGGTGAAAATCGTCCCGGTGAAGGGCTCACCATTATCGGCAGCTTTTCAATGGAGTTTTAAAGATAGCCCGTAGCCTCCTTCAAACACGAGGCTTTGGCTTTTCCACCTTCTGTAACAAAGACATAAGGGGAAAGACGTCAAGCATAAACGAGTAGCTTTTCGCGATGGGGCAGCGTATGAAGTATGGCACAGACTCACCTTCCAAAAGGATGGCGAGCAATGAGCACTTTGGTTGAGGAAATGCGTTTAGGGATCAAAATCGCTGGATTGCAATAGTCGATTTCTCTAATCTGTTCAAGGTCGTTATGTTTTCACAGGAGGAACTGATGGCAGCACGGCAGCGAACGTTCCGATGGTGCGGACTCATCATATTGACCGCTGCACTCATCGTTAGCTGTGGTTTGGCCAACCCGCAGTCAAATTCAGACTCTACTGCTGACTCGTCCACCGCGACCGACTGTCGCATGGTCAGCCATGAATTAGGAGAGACGCAGATTTGTGGTCAGCCGCAAACTATTGTGGTCTTTGGTCTGCACAACTTGGGGCTGTTGCTGTCTTTGGATGCGCAGCCGACGGGCTTTGCGATGGATGCTGATCCGATCGCGG
>JAAHIC010000987.1 GCA_010671965.1 Leptolyngbya sp. SIO4C5 | reverse complement strand
CACAAATCATTTGGGCCACTTCCTGCTGTGTAACCTGATGCTAGAAGACCTCAAACATTCTGGTGCTGAAAGTCCTAGGCTCGTCATCCTCGGAACTGTCACCGCCAATCCCAAGGAGCTAGGGGGTAAGATTCCCATTCCTGCTCCACCAGACTTAGGCAATCTGGAAGGCTTCGCAGCGGGCTTTAAAACGCCCATCGCTATGATCAATGGCAAAAAGTTTAAGTCAGGCAAAGCCTACAAAGATAGCAAGCTGTGTAACGTATTGACCATGCGAGAGCTGCATCGTCGCTATCATGACTCAACCGGAATTATCTTCAGCTCGCTCTATCCCGGCTGTGTGGCAGATACCCCTCTCTTCCGCAATCACTATTCTCTGTTCCAAAAGATTTTTCCCTGGTTTCAGAAAAATATTACTGGCGGCTATGTTTCTCAAGATCTAGCGGGTAAACGGGTGGCAGCGGTTGTGGCCGATCCAGACTATCGGCAGTCAGGTGCTTACTGGAGCTGGGGCAACCGCCAAAAAGAAGGCCGTCAGTCTTTTGAGCAGGAAGTCTCAAACGAAGCGCTAGACGACGATAAGGCCCAGCGACTGTGGGAACTCAGCGAAAAGCTGGTGGGCCTCAGCTAGAGGGCCGCAGCCCTGGAATCTCAGTAGGCTCTTAGAGAAATTAGACAAGAAATCGGCTTGAGCTGAGCTTAGGCCGATTCTTTTGCTGCGACTATTCGGCTGTAAGTTGCTCATTCCTCTGCCAGCCACCGCGCTTTGTCCAATAGACAGGTGACGCCTACTTGATATTTCAACGAAGTGGCAACGGCACTCGTATGGGCTCTAGCTTGAACTGGGAACCCTTCTAAGCGCAGCTATTCGGGCCTAGTCTTATGCTGAAGAAACCTCAATCCTGCAAAAGGTATCAGGGTTTATTAACCGTTTTCATCCTGGCTCTAACGCTCAACTGGCTGACTTTCTACCTGCATTTTTCAGAGTTTGGCCTTGTGGCAGACGACTACTCACGTCTGACAGAAGCGATGCAGCTAAGGCTAACTGCAGACGGTATTACCCGGCTTCAGGATGCAATTTTATACCAAGGTCGCCCAGTCCATAATGGCCTAATTTTGTTGTTTCTATGGCTGGGTTTTCATCTAGGCGGCCTCAGCGGCATCTATCTAATTGGCCTGTTAGTTGGCGCAGTGAATGCTGTCTTACTGTATATGCTGGTTAATCAGCTTACAAAAGCGCCATATGTCAGCTTATTCAGCACTCTATTTTATTTATTATTTCCGGCCCATACGCTACAGCTCTGGCCCACTGCTATCTTTGGCATACAGACGGCGATCGCTTTTTTACTCTTAGGGCTGAACTGCTATTTAAGCAAACGTAAGGTACTGTCTTACCTCTTAGCTTTCATTGTGCTGCTGACTTATGAGCCGGTCTATACAATCTTTTTGGCCGCCCCTCTGCTCAAACTAAAAAAGATTAGATTTTCCAGAGAAATTGCTTTACATATTGCTGTCACAGCTTCGCTTTTTCTAGTATCGACGACCGTCAAAAAGTTTTTACTGGCTGATAACCGACTCAGCAATTTAGATCTGCTGGATCTCGCTAGGCATTTAGTTTCGTTCTCGAAGAAGTCGACAGCATGCAAGCCGAAGATCCTCGCCACAACCGCCCCAAGCGTGACATAGAGGAAGGATCGTGTCCGCTGGGTGTGATCCTTTTCCACCAACCCCTTCTTGTTGCACCA
>JAAHIC010000986.1 GCA_010671965.1 Leptolyngbya sp. SIO4C5 | reverse complement strand
TGAATAATCTGAGGCTGAATCGAGGGCGCTTCGATCGGCTAGTGCTGCGCTGTCAGGGCATTGAGCTAAAGGGCGTCGTGTTTGACACCATGCTGGCAAGCTATGTGCTCAATCCAGAGTCGGCCCACAATCTCAGCGATCTGGGGCTGAAATATCTCAATGTCATCAGTCAGAGCTACAGCGACCTGGTTCCCAAGGGCAAATCTATTGCTGATTTGAGCATTGAGAAGGTTGCTCGCTATTGCGGCACCGATGTTTACACCACCTATCATCTCGTGCCCAAACTGCGGCAAGAGCTGGCGGCAATTCCGCAGCTAGCAAAGCTCTTCAACGCGGTGGAAGTGCCCTTAGAACCTGTTTTAGCCGAGATGGAGTACCAGGGCATTCGCATTGACCAGGACTACTTAAAGCACTTTTCTCAGAAGCTAGAAACCGATTTGCAGGGAATTGAGGCGAAAGCCTATCAGTCAGCCGGAGAAACCTTTAACCTGGCTTCCCCCAAGCAGCTCAGCGAACTGCTGTTTGACAAGCTGGGCTTAGACAAGCGCAAGTCTCGCAAGCTGAAATCGGGTGGTTATTCGACTGATGCGGCGACCTTAGAAAAGCTGCAGGACGATCACGAAGTCGTGCAGCTAGTGGTGGAATACCGCACGCTCTCCAAGCTCAAATCAACCTATGTGGATGCTTTGCCAGCTCTGGTGCGACCGGATACCCAGCGGGTACATACGGACTTTAATCAGGCGATTACCACCACCGGGCGGCTATCTTCTTCCAATCCCAACCTGCAGAATATTCCTATTCGCACCGCCTTCAGCCGTCAGATTCGGGCTGCCTTCATTCCGCAGCCGGACTGGCTGCTAGTGGCGGCTGACTATTCCCAGATTGAGCTACGTATCTTGGCCCACCTCAGCGGTGAGCCTGTCCTGGTGGAAGCCTATCGCAGCCAGGAGGATGTGCATACGCTGACGGCCCGGTTACTGTTTGAAAAAGATGAGATTACCGTCGAAGAACGGCGCTTGGGTAAGATCATTAACTTCGGTGTTATCTACGGCATGGGGGCTTCCCGCTTTGCCCGCGAATCCGGCTTTAGCCGCTCCGATGCCAAGGTTTTTATCGATCGCTTCAACCATCGCTATCCCAACGTATTTGCCTATTTGCAGCAGATGCAGCGAGAAGCGATCGCCCGGGGCTACGTGCAAACTATCATGGGCCGCCGCCGCTATTTCAACTTTGACAGCCGCACCCTTAGAAGTCTCAAAGACAGCGATCCTAGCGAGATTGATTTAGATCAGCTCAAAATCCGTAGCTATGACGCCGCTTATCTGCGGGCTGCTGCCAACGCGCCGATTCAGGGTTCGAGCGCTGACATCATTAAAGTGGCCATGATTCATCTGCATGAGCTGCTGAAAGCCTATCAGGCCCGCCTGCTGCTGCAGGTGCATGATGAACTTATTTTTGAAGTTCCCCCTGATGAGTGGGCAGAACTACAGCCTCAAATTGCCAAGACGATGGAAACCGCTGTTGATCTGAAAGTGCCGCTCAAAGTGGAAGCTCACGCTGGAGCTAACTGGATGGAGGCAAAGTAAGCGATTAGCGCCGTCAAAAACCGTCTTGAGGCAAAAACATTTGCCAGTGGGATGTGAGGTGGCCAAAGCCTCTTTCAAGCGATCGCCCACTTTTTTAGCAATGTAGTCCGCAATCCGGCGCACCGTGCGATCGGCCTGCAGGAAGCTGCGGGACACATTCAG
>JAAHIC010000985.1 GCA_010671965.1 Leptolyngbya sp. SIO4C5 | reverse complement strand
TCTCGCCAGTTTTTAGCATCAGGCGTTTTCTGAATGTTGTAGAGGCCTGTGCGCACTAAGGTCATCCACAGTCCCTGACGCACATCCCCCCAGGTGGCACTCAGCTCTCGCCGCTCCAGCCAGATATAAATGCCTAAAACAATCAGGGCCGCAACAATAGTGGCGATCGCGTTAATCAAAAACATGATCGCCAAGCAGCCTACTGCCCCTGCCAGCGATAGCGACCAGTGCACCTTGAAACTAGGACGAAAAGAGGGACTTTGTAAAAAGCCCTCCACCCCCGCCGTTACGTTTAACACCATATAGGTGGTGAGAAAAAACATGGTTAGCACTGGGGCAATTAGGTTGAGATCTCCCAGCGAAACCGCCGCCAGCGCAATTCCCAGGGTAAACAGGGTGCCCAAGCGCGGCTCGTCACTAGGACCGCTGCCATTGCCCAACCACCGCAGTTTTCTCGGCAAAATGCCGTCGCGGGCTAGGGCCTGCAGCACGCGCGGGGCACCGAGGATGCTGCCAATAGCGCTAGAGAGAGTCGCCCCCCAAACCCCCAATAAAATCGCGTCGCCCCAAAAGGCCATACGGCGCATGACCAGAGGTTCGGCAATCAGTGTGGCCGGATCGGCCCACCAGTTGAGCAGAAACGGAATGCCCATGTAGATGACATAGCCGGTACCGATAGCAGCCAGAGTGCCTACGGGAATCGCCCGGATCGGATCGCGCAAATCCCCCGACATGTTGACCCCAGACATGATGCCTGTCACTGCCGGAAAAAACACCGCCAGCACCGCCCAAAAGTTGACAGAACCAGGTACCTCAGTAACAGGAAGGGACGTAGGTGTAACAGGTTCGCCAAAGATCAGCGATACCAGAGATACCAAAATTGCCGCCATAATCACGTACTGGGCTTTAATGGCAATCTCCGCCGACTGTAAGGCCAGCGCCGTGACCAAAACAGTGGTAATTACGGCAATCAGGGTCAGATTGAGGCTGGGAAAGACCTGCACCAGACTCTCAGCAAAGCCAATGGTATAGAGCGCTACTGAGAGGGCCTGGGCGAAATAGAGTGGAATTCCTACTGCGCCTCCGGTTTCAATGCCTAGAGAACGACTGATCATGTAGTAGGCACCGCCTGCTTTGACTACCTGATCAGTGGCGATCGCGCTAATCGAAAGCCCGGTGAGAAAGGTAATGCTCGTCGAGATGGTGACAATGACCAGAGTGCCAACTAAACCCACATGCCCCACTACCCAGCCAAAGCGCAGATACATAATCACGCCGAGGATGGTCAAAATGGAGGGGGTGAAAACACCGCCAAACATCGTCAATCCAGCAGCACTGGCCTCTGGCTTGGAAATAACAACGTTGGATTCTGAGCGACGAGAAGGCATCTGCTAGGCCCTGGTATTTTATTAGGCGAAGGAAAACGTCTGCCCACCATCATGCCTAAAGACTGGCGCATCGACTAGTTTTCTAGACTGTGTAAACATATATAAAGCAGCTTTTCATTTTGTTCCCTGTGGTTTCTTCAACACTGCCCGCGACGACTCAAAAAGCCTGGGCCAGAGCGATCGCCCAGCCTGCCACCGAGTTTGCCCTGACGCCGCTGACTGTCCTGTCCGGTGAGCTGCCGCCGGACTTACGCGGCTCGCTGTATCGCAATGGTCCCGGACGTTTAGAGCGAGACGGCCTGCGGGTGCAGCACTGGTTTGATGGCGATGGCGCTATTTTGGCAGTTCATTTGAATTAGTC
>JAAHIC010000984.1 GCA_010671965.1 Leptolyngbya sp. SIO4C5 | reverse complement strand
GCCGCTTCTCGACTACCGCCTGCGCCGCTACGAGGTCTACCAGGCAACGGCCTCCGACGCCCGCTTCGTCGGCGCCGAGGGCCGCCTCGCCCTGGCTCCGGCCGCCGGTCGGCTCGTCGGCTGGACTGATTGTAATCTGCTTAAACTGCCAAACCTGATACCTCAACTTCTAAATTTGCAATGAATCCACAAGCGAATCAAGCAGTCAAGTCTGCAGAAATATCAGACGATTTTGTTTACTACCTGAGAATCGGTATTTGGTCTTTCGGTAATGCCGCTTGGCTGTTTGGTATTAGCGATCGCACTTTGGCTGCGTTTGCAGACGGTTATCTATCAGCCGTCGATATTGCCCAACTCTTTACAGCCGCTTTCTTCTTCATCAGCTGGCTATTTCTGATGCCTAGATTCAAGCGCTAAGCAGGCACTTTAGCAGAACAGACCTGAGGTGTTTTAGCTGATAGAAAGTCAGAACTTCAAATATAAACCTCGGTGCGAAGAATAACGCTTAACAGGGGAACATTTCGCTGTAGGGTGTAGTTAGTCTGTATTAGGCTGGTTTTGCGCTTACACCCATCAGCAATTCATTCAGGTTTATGCTTGACTCCGATCGCTTTCGCGTGGCTATTTTTGGCTCAGCTCGTATTCATGCCGGAGATTCTATTTATGAACAGGTTCGTCGTCTAGCCCGGCTGCTAGGGCGTGAAGGAATGGATGTGGTGACGGGAGGGGGCCCTGGCCTAATGGAGGCGGCAAACCGAGGTCATAAGGAAGGCAGGGCCGATCCGGCCAGCAAATCCTACGGTCTGAGTATTAAGCTGCCGTTTGAAGAAGGCGTGAACGATCATGTCGATATCAAGCGTGAGTTTGATCGCTTTTCAGATCGCCTTGATCATTTTATGAATTTGTCAAATGCGGTGGTAGTGGCCCCTGGTGGGGTCGGAACATTGCTGGAGCTGGTCTACACTTGGCAGCTTTTACAGGTAGAACATATTTGCGATATTCCCATTGTTCTAGTAGGCGAAATGTGGGCTGACCTGCTGGCCTGGGTGCGACAGTGGCCGTTGCAAAAGCAGCTAATCGACCCAGAAGATTACGAACTCCTATTTTTAGTGCGCAATTGCGACGAAGCTTTTGAAATTCTGCGGGATAAATATCAGGAATTCACAAAAGGCAATAGTGAGTTCTGCCTCAATTATCACAGGTATAAGCTGGACTAGTCAGCCAGAAATGAGACATGAGCGCTGACAACGCGCCAGCCTGCAGGCGTACGCATCCAGGTTTGACTTTGACGGCCTTGGATACCAGTCGCTTTTTCATACTCTGTGTTGGCAGTGGCAAAGTTCTGACCGTAGGTTGTAATCACCGTTTGGGTAAGCTTGCGGGCTAGGTTTTGTGGCGATCGCCGGGCGCGAAATGCAGCGATCGCCTCGTAGCCATATAAATTTTCAGTAGCTCCGTAGCGAATAGTGGCTGGATGCTGCCAAAATAGCTGATTCAAAACGGCTACGTCATTGTTGATCAGGGCGGTCTCGTAGCGCTGAAAGGCCGCCTCGACTTCAGCAACAACCTCAGGCAGATTGATTTCCATGGGTTCTATGTTTAGCCGCTGGATTCGCGTTCAGTTTATCAGACTATCTTGTGAGCAGATATTCTACGTCAAGCCAGGCGGTACAATGAGGCCAGTATTCACAGACGTGACTATCCGCCAGAAAGTCTTGACGCCCAACTCTTCTCCAGTCTTTCTAGGCGA
>JAAHIC010000983.1 GCA_010671965.1 Leptolyngbya sp. SIO4C5 | reverse complement strand
TATTGAAGGGCCTACGGCTGCCTTACTCGAAGCCAAGGATTTTTGCTGAAGCTGATGCGATGCAGGTTGATAGATAGACGCTTGATTTCGCTGGTGAGACTTGAGCCGGTCAGTAGCCATAAGCAACCTTGTGAAACAGAGTTAGCAAATCCCTCTGTCTAATCTAGCCTGAACTAAAGTATTTTTAATAGCCTTCAAGTTTCTTTCCTATTGCAACTGCTTTAGTTGAATCAGTTCTCTATAAGCACAAGAGTAAATCTTTTTTCAACTGATAAGTCAGAGAGTTGTCTGGTGTCAAACTCTTAGGCTGACTGTCTTTTACGATAGCGTAGCGTCATCCCAGTAAGGGCGATCGCCTAGCCGCGCTTTAAGAAACTCGGTTAAAAGCTGCACTTTAGTTGAAAGGTGGCGGTTCACCGGATATAGCACGTAGGCTGCAATTTCACGGGGGGAATAGTCAGTGAGTATCTGATGCAGCCTACCCTGCTGGAGGTCGCCGCCGACAATAAAGGTGGGCAGCATCGCAATGCCCAGTCCCCTCAAAGCAGCTTCTCGCAAAACTTCGCCGTTGTTAGAACATAGGACGCCCTTGACGGTAACGGTGTGAGTTTCAGCGTCACGGGTGAGCGTCCACTGATTGCTGGTGGCAAAGTGGCCGTAGTGCAGACAAGAGTGATTTTTCAAATCGGCAGGCGTTTGGGGAATACCGTGCTGAGTGAGATAGCTGGGGGCGGCGCAGACAGCGCGGCGGGCCACCACCAGCTTATGCACAATCAAGCTGGCAGATTCGGGCGGCTGGGCAATACGCAGGGTAACGTCGAAGCCTTCTTCGATCGGGTCAATAAAGCGATCGCTCAGGGTTAGCTCAATGTGGAGATCGGGGTATTGCTGCAAAAAATCTGTCAGGGCCGGGGCGAGGTGCAGCGTACCAAAGGACATGGGCGCGTTGATGCGCAAGCGGCCTTTGGGTTCCTGCTGCATTTGCGAAACGGCAAGTTCTGCCTCTTTGAGATCGGCGAGGATGGCGATGCAGCGATCGTAAAAAGCCAGTCCCGTGGCGGTGGGGGTGACTTTGCGGGTGGTGCGGTGTAAGAGCTGCGCTTTGAGATTGTCTTCCAGGTTCATCACCAGCTTATTAACTGCCGATCGCGATAGCCCGATCTCCCTCGCTGCCGCGGCGAAACCGCCGGCTTCTACCACCTGCACAAAAGCTCTAAGGCTTTCAAACTTGTCCATATACTTTAGCTGTCAGCGCCAATTGTATCAAAATAAGCGACAATCTGTTTATCAGATTGCTTATTGTTATTTTATTTGATTCAATTCATAATGAAATTGTCTTCGATGGGCACTCCACATTACTTAACCCGGAGGTAAGACAATGATTAAAATTCGTCCCGCAGGCGATCGCGGCGCGGCTAACTTTGGCTGGCTCGACACCCGGCACACGTTTTCTTTTGCCAACTACTACGATCCGGCTCACATGGGCTTTGCGGCCCTGCGCGTCATCAACGAAGACAAGGTAGAACCCCGGCGCGGCTTTGGCACACACGGCCACCGCGATATGGAAATTGTGACTTATGTCTTAGAGGGTGCGCTGGAACACAAGGACAACATTGGCAATGGTTCTATAATCCGTCCCGGCGACGTACAGCGGATGTCAGCGGGGACAGGGATTATGCACAGCGAGTTCAACCACTCCGACATAAGTCACAATTTCCATATCGCGGTGGCCGTGTGTGCCAAAGCCGCA
>JAAHIC010000982.1 GCA_010671965.1 Leptolyngbya sp. SIO4C5 | reverse complement strand
GGGCTTCACCCGTATCTGGATCAACAAAGCTGCCTGTTCCCAACTGCTGAGTCGGGATATTAGGATCTTTGCTCAGCGGATCGCCACCCTGCACGACAAAAGGTTCAGGTTCCCGGACAACCCGGTGAAAAACCGTATCGTCGTAGACGCCTCGCTGCACGAGGTCAACGAAGTTGCCCGCCGTAATCGGAGCCTCTTCTCCGTTCACCTCAATCACAATGGGCGAGCCGTTGACGACTAATTCAACCGTGGCCGTCCCTTCTAAAACGGGCAGCCCAGCGCTGGTTCCGGGTTCTACCACAACGTCCGCCGGAGCTGATTCAGCCGCCGAGGAGGCCGCTTCCGGCTCAGTAGAATCTGTGCCCGTACACCCTGCCAAAAACAGAACGGTCACAAGCAGCAAAGAAATCCACCCAAATTTCGCTGTTTTTATCATTGCTCAATTTGCCTTACAACAGCTTGGAAGCACAATTGTCCCACGATTTCGGTTAACCAAGTTACCTTCTTCGAGGTCTAGCACTCTGTCAAGCCTTTTCTGATGGGTAGCTGAAAAGCTTCTCCTTAATCGCCTCAGCCTGAAGTCCACCCGCTACCCTGAGCTGACAGACGCAGCTACGGGCAGCTAAAGCCCTTCCAAGGGAACCTGTAGAAATCGGGCCAGCTCAGCGCCCTGATTTTCCAGGGTTGACAGTGCCAAGGGCTGTCCAACTCGCGTTAGCGGAATCTCGCCGCGTCCCTTAACCCTCAAATATAGAGCCCGCTTGGGATTGAGCCCCTCTTTAATAGCCACTTTGACAGCCTGAATATTGTCTAACGCTTCACTGACCTTAATCTCGCGGTTCTGGCCCGGAAAACCCCAACGAAAGACCGTAAATTGGCCGCTCTGCTTATCAAACTCGTTGTAGCCACCGCCGACGTCCCAAGAAATAATCAGCCATAGATAAGTGGCTAATAGCAAGGCCGCAACCCCGTAAAAGCCCATGACAATACCCTGAGGCACAAAAATCAGTTCCGTCGGATTGGCAAAAGGCAGCAGATTGATCTTGAGATAGCTAGAGACACTGGCCAAGAAAAAACCCAGCCCACCAACCGTCACAATCGTAGCCCACCAGTAGTTGCTCAGTCGCCGGGCACCTAAGACCTCCCGGCGTAGACGCATATTTTCAGCAGCAGCCGTTGACATAGACATAATGAGATCTAAATTTTTAAAATTTCTTAAGTAAATTCGACAAGCCAATGCCTGTTGTGGCTAGGGATCAGGGGTTTGCTTTACAAAACGCAACGATTTGGAGATTTGCCGAGCGATCGCGGTTCGACCGAGTGGGGTCACGAAGTCAAGCTAGAAAAGCGATCGTAGCTACATCGCGGCTTGCTAAAGGTTTAGGCTTAAACCCCGAATAGTCCCTGCCTAGCCAAGATCGCAGAAACTCATATTAGCAGTTACGAAAAATGCTTAATATGGGATAAAGCCCCTGGATACGGATTCTGAGGTGGGTGAAATTCTCTGATGGCAGTAGGTGAAGACCTACGCGCTTTTCTGAGAATTCACATGTCAGATTGTAAAATTTTGAATCTCTACTTATGATAAGTAGAAATCTTGAATCCTTAAGGTAGTTTCCCATAGCTGCCTAACGCTGATTCATAAGCCTGATCAGAGTAGGGATTTATACCTGCTGTTTTCATTCAGCATTGTTAGCTGACTTATGAATCTGTCCTCGTCTCCAAATAGTTTTCGGCGAGCGAAAACTATA
>JAAHIC010000981.1 GCA_010671965.1 Leptolyngbya sp. SIO4C5 | reverse complement strand
TTGACCCCACCTTCACAGCGAATGCCGCAGTCCCAGGAGATTTTGTTGGGTTCCCGACCGCTCCAGGAGAATTAATCCGATTTTTCACCACTGTCAGACAACTGTCTGAAACCACCACGCTACAGACCAATGTCGTCGGCGAGTTCTCCACCGGCTCCATTGAGCACACCCTGCTGGCAGGTGTCGATTTATATTGGCGAGATTTTGAGCAGTCTGGCCTACAGGGCAATCCCCAGGTTCCCTTTTTCAACATTTTTGACCCGGTGTATGGGGTCCCCCGACCAGATAGTTTTGATGGCTCGCTCATTCCCACCAACACCAGCTACTCAGAGTTCTATGGGATTTACGTTCAAGATCAAATTCAGCTGTTAGAAAATCTGCATGTGCTGGCAGGGCTACGGTATGACACTACCTTTGACGAAGTCAGACTCTTGACCGCCGGAACCACGAGTGAAGTTGAAGAAAGCGCTTTTAGCCCGCGGCTGGGGGTGGTTTATCAGCCCATTGAACCTCTTTCGCTCTATGGCAGCTACAGCCGCTCATTTGTGCCCAACAGCGGCATTACGGCAACTGGGGATGCCCTGGAGCCGGAGCGCGGTACTCAGTTCGAAGTCGGGGCCAGGGCGGAGCTGTTGCAGGGGGCACTAGTGGCGAATGTGGCCTTGTTTAATATCACCAAAAGCAACGTAGCGACGTCTGATCCCAATCAACTACCAGGCAGTGGCTTTTCGGTATTAACGGGAGAACAACGGAGCCAGGGGATTGAACTTGATGTGATTGGCGAGATTTTGCCCGGTTGGAATATCGTTGCCAACTATGCCTACACCGATGCTGATATCACTGAAGATAATGGCGGCCTTGAAGGAAATCGGCTGTTTGGCGTCCCGGAACATAACGTGAATCTGTGGACCAATTATGAAATTCAGGACGGCAATCTAGCAGGGTTAGGATTTGGCCTAGGCGTTAATTACATCAGCGAGCGCTTTGGTGACAACGAAAATAGCTTTGTCTTAGAAGACTATTTTCTGACAAACGCGGCCATCTCTTACCGTCGTGACAATTGGCAAGCGGGACTCAATTTCCGCAACCTGTTTGACGTGGACTATATCGACAGTTCTGAAGGACTCCGGTTTGGTGAAAATCGTCCCGGTGAAGGGCTCACCATTATCGGCAGCTTTTCGATGGAGTTCTAAAGATAGCCCGTAGCCTCCTTCAAATACAAGGCTTGGGCTTTTCCGCATTCTGCATTTTGTAAATACATGAGGGGAAAAACGTCAAGCACAAGCGAGTGGCTTTTCGCGATAGGGCAGCGTGTCAAGCGTGTCAAACATAGCACAGACTCAACTTCCAAAAGGATGGCGAGCAATGAGCAATTTGGTTGAGGAAATGCGTTTAGGGCTCAAAATCGCTGGATTGCAATAGTCGATTTCTCTAATCTGTTCAAGGTCGTTATGTTTTCACAGGAGGAACTGATGGCAGCATGGCAGCGAACGTTCCGATGGTGCGGACTCGTCATATTGACCGCTGCACTCATCGTTAGCTGTGGTTTGGCCAACCCGCAGTCAAATTCAGACTCTACTGCTGACTTGTCCACCGCTACCGACTGTCGCATGGTCAGCCACGAGTTAGGAGAGACGCAGATTTGTGGTCAGCCGCAAACTATTGTGGTCTTTGGTCTGCACAACTTGGGGCTGTTGCTGTCTTTGGATGCGCAGCCGACGGGCTTTGCGATGGATGCTGATCCGATCGCGG
>JAAHIC010000980.1 GCA_010671965.1 Leptolyngbya sp. SIO4C5 | reverse complement strand
CGCCGATACGCCAGTCAGCTATCCCGATGGTTACGAATCCTATTCACCTCGGAACTATGACGGCTCCTTCATGGGCAGCATTTCTCTGCGCAAGGCCCTGGAGCTTTCCCGCAACGTCCCGGCGATTAAGCTAGGACAGGCCGTTGGCATCGATAAAATCATCCAGATCTGCCGCACCTTAGGAATTGCTAGCCCTATGGAGCCAGTTATTTCTCTGCCGTTGGGCGCAGTCGATCTAACGCCCTTAGAAATGGCGGGAGCCTATGCCACGTTTGCGAGTAACGGCTGGCACTCAGATCCGACCTTAATTATTCAAGTGACCGATTCTACCGGCGGCGTCCTCTTGGATAACACGCCCAAACCCCAGCTTGTTTTAGATCCCTGGGCGACAGCCGCGCTCACCAGCGTACTCCAGGGCGTGATCAACAGCGGTACGGGGCGCTCGGCTCAGATCGGACGTCCGGCGGCGGGTAAAACCGGAACCACTGACTCGCAAAGAGATATCTGGTTTGTGGGCTATGTACCTCAGCTAGCCACTGCCGTTTGGGTCGGTAACGATGATTATTCGCCGCTGGGTGCGGGGGCCACAGGGGGCGGCTATGTAGCACCCATTTGGCAAGACTTCATGCAGCAGGCGTTGACAGATGTACCTGTAGAAAATTTCCGCAGTCCGTCTGAGTTTGTTCGTCCTTAGCAGCGTCTTACGAAGCTCAAACTTCTTTGATTTCAGCCTTCATTCGCTCCAGAGTTCGATTCATCTGATCGAACATCTGCTGGGGCGTCATGCCAAACTGATCAAGCTGGGTCTTGAGCTGCTCTACGGTCATTTGAGCCATAAAGTCGTCTGATAGCTCAAACCGCTTCATGAAAATGCGATAGCGCTCCATGATGGCTTCCATCTGCTGGATGTAGAGCTTCTTGCCTTCGCGATCAAATTTGCCATAATCGCCACCAAGCTGCATCAGGGACTGATAATCCTGAAAAAGCTTCATAGCTTCTTGTTGAACAATTTCGGAGTCAAAAAATCCCATTTTTTCCCGATCGGTGCTTGACGCAATATTTCGTGGATAAGTTCAGCGTAAGAGTTTTGGGGAGTGGGCGCAAAGGTGAGATATCCCTACTCGCTGCGCCCTAGGGCAGACTCAATCACGGAAGAATAGGCCCAAAAGTCCTTTGCGACGTTTTTTAGCTGTGTGACCGTTCAGCTCGCTCAAATCAATATCAAGCTGCTTGGCATACTTCAGGGCAGTTGAATTTTTGATGTCAAGCTTAAGCGCTTGGCGAAAATGGACTTTAGCCATGCCCGTCAAATTTTGCAAGAGATAAGCCTGTCCTAAGAGGGTATGATAAACGCTGTTTTTAGGCTCTATGCGCACAGCATCCCGCAGTTCTTGAACTGCATGAACCGGACTGCCCTTCATCAGATATTCTCTGGCCCGATCGGCATGGCGCTCAGCGTAGTTGATCGAGGGCGCTTCGGTTTCAGTTTTGGGCTTTTGCGAAAGAGAAACTTGGCTAGTATCGGCGGCAGCTACCAGCCCAGAACGCTTCTCCCGAATGATGGGATCGCCCATCTTGCGGCGCAGGTAGACCAGGTTAAGCTCTGAAAGCTGATGGGTTGACTGTTCAAAAGCCCAAAACTGAAACCGAAGCGCCCTCGATCAACTACGCTGAGCGCCATGCCGATCGGGCCAGAGAATATCTGATGAAGGGCAGTCCGGTTCATGCAGTTCAAGAACTGCGGGATGCTGTGC
>JAAHIC010000098.1 GCA_010671965.1 Leptolyngbya sp. SIO4C5 | reverse complement strand
GCGCTCGTCTATCACTATATGGACGCGGCTTCGCTGCTGCCGTGGAGCTTCGGAGCCGAGCCGGATTCACCTGCTGCTAGAGCCGGACTACGGGCTGGCGATGTGATTCGCCGGGTGAACGGTGAAGGGGTCGTCGATTCCGAGGCTGTTCAAAAGCAGGTATCTGCCGTGCAGGTCGGAGATGACCTCCGCTTGAATATCCGCCGGGGTGGCCGCGAAGTTACAATCACGGCTCGACCGGGCGCTCTGCCGACGCAGCAGACCCGGTAGTGGACAAGCAGCGAGGCGATCGCCGCCGATAGCTGCGATTGGGCCATAGCATTTACTAGCAGGCGCGGCAGGTTCGGACTTCCGCGCCTATAAATTTCTGCGGGCTGCTCCATCTTTTGTCAGAATAAAGCGGTAGGCTGGGTCTGAGCATCGGCCACAGGCGCTTCTAAGTTCGCAGCGGGAAAACAGGATGGACACCAACAATCTGCTTAGGCAGCTAATTATGATCGGCGTGGGCACGACCTCTCTCGTGGCCGAAAAGCTCAAAGAAGTTACCGATGAGTGGGTCCGAGATGGTCGGCTCAATTCTGATCAGGCCCGACGGTTTGTAGATGACCTGATGGGGCAGCTCAATACCGAGCAGGGCAAGTTTGAAGAGCAGATGCAAAGGCAGCTGCGCAATGCCATGCAGGATTTAGGCGTACCGCAGCAGTCAGAAATGGATGAGCTGCGGGGCCGGTTGGATCGCTTGGAGCGTAAGCTGAGAGAAATCGAAAATCAGCTATGGAAATAGTATGCTCAAATCGTTGCTATTTAGGAAAAAAGCTGTGCGAGAAATCTTAATTAGCTTTGGCGTTCTGGTGGTTTGCTGTGTGGTGCTGATTACGGCCCAGGTTACCTCTGGCCGCAGTGAGGCGATCGCTGCCAATCTCCAAGCCAGCTCCCCCGCCATTGCTCAGCCCGAAGAGACTAGACTTGCTCAATCTGCCGACGATTTAACCCTCGATATGCCTTCAGAAGAGACTGTTCCCACCAACGACGACGTTGTCACCACGGAATCCGGCTTAAAGTACGTTGAACTGGTTGAAGGTACGGGCGCTTCGCCCCAGCCGGGCCAGCGAGTGACGGTTCATTACACGGGCACCTTAGAAGACGGGACTAAATTTGACAGCTCCCGCGATCGCAATCGGCCTTTCAGCTTCACCATTGGTGTGGGACAGGTGATCAAAGGCTGGGACGAAGGCGTGATGGACATGCATGTTGGCGGTCGGCGTCAGCTCATTATTCCGCCTGAGCTAGGCTATGGCAGCCGGGGCGCTGGCGGCGTTATTCCGCCCAATTCCACCCTGCTTTTTGACGTTGAGCTGCTGCGGATTGGCTAGCCTCCCAAGCGCCTAACGGCTTTAATCATGTTCTTTTAGCCTTTGCTAAGGGATGTGCTTCAGGGCACATCCCTATCTTTTCTCAGAAATTTATTTCAAAAATAAGAAAAAGTCCGTTGTCCTGTTAAATCAGTCAAGACAGTGGATAATTTCATAGGTTGAAATATTATGCAGCTCTGTGAAGTATTTTTTTCTATCAGACGGCTGGAGAGTCGCAAGAGTTTGGGAGTTTGGCGGTCTGTGGGATGAGCTTGCCTGGCAGCGCCGACCCCACATTCAACGCTTAGCGCTCTTTATTGAAGAGCAACAAGAAAAGTTGTGGCTCTATCAGGTGGAAGAAGCTGTACTAATGGTAGAAGTTAGACCCACTGACGCCAATCATCATCAATCGATTGGGCAGGTGGTACTCAAGCGGCTAATCTCAGCCGAACAGGCGATCGCGCGTCTGTGCGATGCAGAAACTCTTGCCAATCTTAAAGATGCAGAATAAAGCAGCGATCGCCCCACCTGCTGCCGACCCAGGTTAAACGGCTGAACCCCAGGTAGTCAGTTCAGCCCCGGAAGCTTCTAAGCCTGAGACCTGGTACCTGTGGGATTATCTCCTGGCGTTGTCCCCCCCCTTCCTGCTTTTTGTGTCATTGACCCTCGCCGCCCTCTTGGTAGCTAACTTTGAGAGAGTTTCAGGCCGTTTCACGGGCCGTTTAGTGTCTTTCTAAAAGTCGATGCTAAAACAGCTCATCCGGGCTGGCCGATTCCGATAAGTTGGTTACAGCCCGCTCTATAGAAGCCAAAGCCCGGTTGTAGCCCAAAACGGCTGTCACTAAGTTAGCTCTGGCTTCAGTTAGCTCTGACTGGGCACTGAGTACGTCAAGCTGGGTTCCTACCCCGGCGTTAAAGCGTAGCTGAGCTAACTCAAGGGCTTCTTCCGCCTGCTCCACAGCCAGCTCAGCCGTACGAATATTAGACAGATTAGCTTCTAGAGTGAAATATGCCTGCTCCACCTGAAAGCGAATTAAATTGCGGGTTTCTGAAAAGCGAGTTTCCGCAATTTCAATGTCTCGCTGCCGCTGAGCTGCCTGAGCCACGGCCTGCCCCCCTTCATACAAGTCAATGCTGACTCTTGCCCCCAGGGAGTAGGTATCATCAAAGCCTTCGCCCTCGTCTAGGGTATTACGCAGGTTGTAGTTGGCAAACAAGCTGACCTGAGGCCCTAGCTGAGAGAGGGCAACGCGGCGTTGCTGCTCGCTAATTTCGCGCTGCGCAAGCTGCTGCTCTAGCTCAGCTCGATTGCGAAAGGCTAGAACAATGCTCTCTTCTAGAGACAAAGGCCAGACATTCGCTAGCTCTGGGGGAACCGAGTCAACTTCTAGCACAGGCGGCAGATTCAGTCGTCTAGCTAGCTGACGCTGAGCAATTTCTTTTTGACTGAGCGACTGGATCAAATTTTGGCGAGCATTGGCCGCCTGTACCTCAGCTCGCAGCACATCGAAGCGAGTGCCGACTCCGACTTCCTCCCGTAGCTGAGTATCCTGCAGGTTGCGCTGGGTTTCTTCTAGAAACGAGCGATTAATCCGAATCTGCTCATCGGCTTCTTGCAAGTCGTAGTAGTCAGTAGCAGTATTTAGCCGCAGCTCGGCCCGGCGGCGCTCAACTTCTAGCTGATTAAAGCGCAATTGTTGTTCTGCCGCACGAATGTTGGCGGCGCGGCGTCCTGACGTGTAGAGATTGTAGTTGACATCTAGGTTGCCACTGACTGTGGTTTGCAGTTCCTCGTCGGTAGAAAATTGACCTCCTCCAATGACCCCGCCCGTGGTACCCGTGGAGCCTAAAGAAGTTGTTGTGGCCTGACGCGAGGTGATATCGCCGCTGGCACTCACTGTTGGATAAAGAGCTGCTTGTGCTTCTCGCAGCGCTGCCTGACTTCGCTCTAGCTCTAAAAGAGCGATTTGCAGATCTTCGTTATTTCGGTAAGCCAGTTCAATAGCCTGATCGAGGGTGATTGGCTGGGTGCCAATAATCTCAACCTCGTCGGTTTGAGTGGGATACAGCAGCGGATTGGGATCGGCATAGAGAGCTTCAGGCGCTTCACCCGGCTCGGCTATAGATGGCTCATCCGGTAGCAAATCGCCTTCAATTGGCACAATTTCTGACTCAATCTCGCCGTCGATTGGATCAGACGGCACAGGCTCAAGCTCTGGAAGATTCTGAGCCACTGTGGGGGCGCTGTGGCTGTCAGGGTCTACAGCCGAAGTCACTGCTGCTGGCGCTGCCTCGTCTGCGTCTACGGTTGTTGTGTTTTCGTCAGTTGGGGCTGGTAGAGCCGCTGTTTGGGGAGTTGCCGGGAAACTGGAATCGGCGGAGTCTGACTGAGCTGCCGCCGGAGAGGGTAACTGGTTCGAGGCGATATCAGCTACTGCCGCCGGAGATGAAAACTCAGGTTCACTCTGCGCCATCACTGAGGCGGCTGGTCGCGGCTGTGTTCCCTCTGAGAGCGGCGGTGACTCAGGTAAGAGCCTAGAGGCCTCTGGAGTAGATGTCTGATTTTTGCTGGCAGCGATCGCTGCCTTCTCTGTCAGCACAGCATTCGCTGCGGTGGCAGGATTCAGCGGCTCGATCGCTACTGAGTTAGCTCCGGCGGTTGTATGAGTCGTCTCGTCAATTGCCGTAGCTGTACTGGGAGACAGGCTGATCACAGTTCCCACGCTCAAACAGACTGAAGCAACTCGGTAGAGATAAAGTATGCGCATACAAACTTGCTTACAAAATTAGGGATTCTGCCAAAAGCGCTGTATGGAGAGGTGGGCTTAGGCCCAGCCTACAGCAACTCTAGAATACTGGAACCTAGAGCTAACGCTGGGTTAAATCGGCGGTTTCCAGGGAAGCAGGTCGCTCAGATTGAATGCAGGCGCTGATTAAAGCTGGAATATCTTCTACCAGCCAAATTTTGCGGCCTAGCTGCCGCTCCAATTCTGCCACACTCATATCATCTAAGAAGTAGCTATCTGCAGGAAGTTTCTGATCGCCCTGTTTTAGCATCAGCGTCGGCAGCAGCAAGCCATCGCCTAAGTCCCGTTCTGCCAGATCCGCCAGCAAGTCCTGGCCGGTTAGTAAACCCGTAACGGTGATTGTCTGACCCCAGTAGTCGCTGGCGATCGCCGCTAGATCTACCGTCAGCCCTTCCACCTGGTTTAGCCGATTGACAACAGGGTCAAAGGCCGCCTCTACAGCATTGCCAACCACCCAGGTTAAGTGTCTGCGAGGCTGCACCCTCGGCGGCAGCAGGGTCTGAGCGCAGTCCTCAAACTGTCTGAGAAACTGACGAATCGACCCCACCCCGTTGCCAATTTGGGGATAGTCTTCGTAATGAGATTCTGGGGGTAGGGGCTGCCGCGCAATTAAAAACCATTCATCGGCTAGCCAAGCAAATATAGAGCCAAAGCGCTGCTCGAACTCCTGCTGCAGAGCCTGCACCTGCGCAATCACCTCACGGGCCTTTGCGGTAGACACCGGCACCAGCTCATCGGCGTCAGGCCGAAACCGAGTTAAGCCCACCGGCACCACCGCCACCGAGGCCACGGCTGGGATCTCCCCGGTATGGAAGCGGGCCAAATCTCTCAGGGTGCGCTCTAAATGAACTCCATCATTGATGCCGGGGCACACCACTACCTGAGCATGAATTTGCAGCCGATGTTCCTGAAACCACTGGAGCTGCTGCAAAAGCTGCCCGGCTCGCGGATTTTTGAGTAAGTGGCTGCGGATCGCTGGTTCCGTGGCATGAACTGAGACATACAGCGGCGAAAGCCGCATTTGGGCAATGCGTTCCCATTCGGCAGGCGGTAAGTTGGTCAGGGTGAGATAGCTGCCGTAGAGAAAGCTGAGGCGATAGTCGTCATCTTTGAGATAAAGGGTCTGTCGCTTGCCGGGCGGCTGCTGGTCGATAAAGCAGAAGGGGCAGCGATTATTGCACTGAATCAGTCCGTCAAACAGGGCCGACTCAAATTCCAGACCTAAAGCCTGATCAAAGTCTTTTTCAATCTCAACCTGGTGCAGCTTATCGGCCGCGTCTAGCACCGCCAACTCCAGGACTTCGTCAGCACAGAGAAACTGATAGTCAATCAGGTCGCGGGGTGACTGACCGTTAATCGAAACCAGGCGATCGCCCGGTTCAAAGCCAATTTCCGCCGCAATTGATCCGGGCAGCACGCGGGTAATGGTAGCTGGCTGAATCGCAGACTTGCTCACGAGAGATACGCAATGACGCCAATCCCATAATGAATCATTTCTCAAATATTCGGCATTCGTCCAGTGGCGATCGCCCACAAGATTGCCAGACCAAAGCCAATGCGATAGAACACAAACACCCAGGTTGTATGGTCACGCAAAAAGCGAATCAGCCAGTAAATCGCTAGGTAAGAGGAGATGGCTGAAGCAATCACGCCTGCCGCGATCGCCAGTAAGCCCACATCTCCCGCCTCAGCTTCTAGCAGATCGGTCGCTTCCACCAGCCCCGAAATTAGAATCGCCGGAATACCCAACAGCAGCGAAAAGCGAGCTGCTGTTGGCCGATCAAGCCCAATGAACAATCCGGCGGTAATCGTAGAGCCAGAACGGGAAACACCCGGAATCAAGGCCAGTGCCTGAGCCAGCCCCACCAGAATGCCGTCCCAGAGGCCAACTGCTTCATAACTCCGCTGCCGTTTGCCAACCGCTTCCGCCAGTCCCAATAGCAGGGCCAAACCGATTGAGGTAATTGCAATGGTCAATGAGCTGCGACCAAAAGCGTCGTACTCTGCCGCAAAAAACAGTTTAACCAATAGGCCCAGCAATACCAGCGGCAGAGTCCCTAGCAGGATCCCCACCCCCATCCGTAAATCACTGCTTTGATAGTCGCCCTTATTGAGCGCCTGCACCGTCCCGACACAGACCTGGCGCACATCTGCCCAAAAATAGCCCAAAATAGCGCCGATGCTGCCCAACTGAACCACCGCCGTAAACGCGATCCCCGGATCGCCCCAGCCCAAAGCCACCGGCACAATCTTGACGTGGGCCGTACTGCTGATGGGCAGAAACTCCGTCAGTCCCTGCACAATACCCACCACAATCGCCTGCCAAAAGTTGAGCTGTCCTAGCTCCTGAGATGGCACTGCCTGCGCCATTGGCAAGCAATCGAGGCCAGACATCAATTCAAGGAATAGCTGATCCATAAATAACTGGCAACTGCTAATAAAGGGCCATCTGTCAAAATGTCATCGACATTATCGCAAACTGACTGAACCGCGTCGCTGCCACTGCTTCTATGTTTGCCAGATAAATAAAAGTTTTTGAACTTCTAGCAAAGTAACCGGATGAGATAAGCCGCCAGCCTGTAGCTGAATCTGAAAAATTAAACTATGATTATGAACGCTTCCGTATCCCCCCCCAGGGGATAAAAGTGTGTTATTGTTAAAAATAGTTAATTTTTTCTCAGGAAAGCTTTTGTCTTACTACAGCACTTCAACGTCTTATCGCCCGCTGACGACAGCCTCCCCTTTCCTGCAGCGGCTCATCAAAATTCCGCAGCGCTGGCAAGTTTTGGCAGCGGCGATATTTTTAGTTGTAGTGCCGGTTTTCTTTCAAGCACCGTTGGTGCGATCGCTGCCCTGGCTGAGCCTGCTGCTTTCTGGCGGCTGGTTCTTTGCCGGGTTGAGCTTAGCGATGAGCAAGCTGTCCTACGCTAGGCCGTGGGGCGATTTGCTGGTCGGTTTCACCTGGACTTGGCTAGCAGGATCTATTTACTGGGGCTGGTTTCGCTGGGAACCCCTGATTCATTTACCCATTGAAGCGATTGGCCTGCCCATTGTCATTGCTTGTTTGTTGGCTGGACGCGGCTTGGTTGGCAGCTATTTTTATTTGGGATCTCTCTTCGGCACAGCGCTGACAGATCTTTATTTTTATTGGACTAATTTAATTCCCTATTGGCGTCAGCTCATGCAGCTACCCTCCGATCAGGCGGCTGACATTCTGCATAGGGCGCTGGTGCAGCTGCAGAGCAGTGGTGGCCTCGGTCATGCCTTACTGCTTTTGTGTGTGCTGGTTGTCTGTGGCTGTCTGCCTTTAGCTACCAGCCGCAGTATTCACTGGTGGGCTTTTGGCGGCGCTGTCTTCAGCACTATTATTGTGGATAGCCTATTTTTGCTGGTAGCCGCGATCGCATAGGTCTGCTGTCGTTTGTCCTGTGGGGCTTTGCCTCATGCAGGCTAAATGCGAAAGGATGATGAAGAAGACTGCTCAGCAACTTTGAAAAGGCTCAGGATTCGATTAGATTTAAGCTAGCAATAATGCTCAGTAACTTTCACAAGTTTCTTTGGCATAATAGGTGCAGAAATTCAATGCTTAAGAGAGTATGATTGCCCTAGCTTTCATTAAAGGATGTGAGAGTGCATTATCGATCTAAGTAGCCCTCTCCAGCAGTCGATGAATAGTTCCAAGCCCGTGGTGACTACACAACCTGGTCCTTATCTGGTGTTACAAACCGAGTCAGGTAGTCGTCACCTGTCTTTGATTGGTAGTAACTGTTGGACGATTGGCCGCAGCGATGACAATAACTTTGTGCTTCCCGATCGCTGGATTTCTCGTAACCATGCCATGCTGCAGTGCATGGAAACAGGAGAGTTCTACCTAATCGATTTAGGCAGCCGGAATGGGTCTTTCGTCAATGGGCGGCGAGTCAGCGTCCCTGTGACTCTACACAACGGGGATTCGCTAACTTTCGGCCAAACCGAGCTAAAATTTTTCTGTCCTGCCGTAGAACCCCAGCCGACTTCTGGCATCAATAGCTTAGACTCTCAAGACTTCACGGCTACAGCCACGCTGCACGTTCGCCGCCTGATCTCAGTTATGGTCGTAGACATCCGTGACTTTACGATCATGACGCGGCAGCTTGACGAAAAAGTGCTTTCAGAAGTGATTGGCACCTGGTTTCGCTGTGCGGGGGAAATTATCGGTGAGTACGGTAGCTGGGTGGATAAATACATCGGTGATGCGGTTATGGCCGTTTGGATTCATGGCACTCAGGGCGTTGATTCAGAAGAAATGCTGCAAATTGCCCGTGCTATTAGCGCCCTCCATAAAATGACTAGCCATCTGCATGAGCGCTATCCGCTCCCTTTTCCTATTCGAATTGGGGCAGGTTTAAACACGGGTTATGCAATGGTGGGCAATACGGGAACGGGTGACCGCCCTGACTATACGGCGCTAGGCGATACGGTCAATGCCGCTTTTCGGTTTGAATCTTCCACTAAGCAGCTAGGTCTTGACATTGCTTTGGGAGAAACAACCTACGAATACCTCTCTGGCAGCAGCGCTAACGAACAGGTTTTTAAGCGCTACACGGTCAGCATGAAGGGATACGACGATCCGATTCAAACCCACGCTGGGACGTTCTCCGATTTAGATAGATTCTTGAAGCTGCACAGTCAGGCTCTCTCATAAGAACTGTCAATAGCTACGCTCGGCTGGTGCTGTTGCAGACAGGCTCGCAGCTCCTGTTTTAATCGAATTTAATCGAAGCCCATCTGTGACAGCGAAAATGGTAGTCTCTAATAGATGCTGTGTATAAATCTTCGTTTAATTTGACGAGAGGAATGGGTTGATGAAACGACTATTAGGCGTGCTGATGGCACTGGGTATTTTAGTAAGCGGCTGGATGGGCTTGGGCACAACCCAAGCGGCTGTGGCTGCTGAGTTTAATGCGACAGTTTCTGCTCCAGCACCGCTGTTAGCTCAAATCTTTCGAGACGCCGTTAAGGGCAATCCGCGCAATGCAGTAGACGATAAGCTGCGGACTGAATATGGCTCCAAAATCGATCTTAATAATGCCAATATCACTGCATTTACTAAGTATCCGGGCCTGTATCCCACAATTGCCCGCAAAATTTTAGCCAATTCGCCTTTTGATACGGTTGAAGACGTGCTAGACATGCCGGGACTTAGCGATCGCGAAATTGATCGGCTTAAAGCTAACCTAGACAACTTCACCGTGACGCCCCCAGATCCGGCTCTAGTGGAAGGTGCCGATCGCTTCAACAACGGCGTTTACAAGTAACAGAGCCGCCGTCTAAACTGATTCGTCTCTAAAATCTCCAGCCAGAACGCTCTTTATGGAGTAGGTTAAATCAAAGGCAGCCATGCCATCTGACCTACCCTGAGGAGCGTTTCTTGTCTTACGATTCTGCTAATTCGTTATGTATAGATGAGTTTGATGTGCTGGTCGTCGGTGGTGGGGCCGCGGGACTCTATGCCTCGCTGTGTCTACCAGCTCACTACAAGGTCGGCTTGATTACCAAAGATACGTTGTCCCTGTCGGCCAGCGATTGGGCGCAGGGAGGCATTGCTGCCGCGATCGCTCCCGAGGATTCGCCTACGCTTCACGTTCAAGACACGCTGCGAGCAGGAGCCGGACTGTGCGATCTAGCCGCGGTCAATTTGCTAGTGGCCGAAGCGGCTGACTGTATTCAGGCACTCCTGCAGATGGGGGTCGCCTTTGATATGAAAGAGGGGCGGCCAGCGCTGACCTTAGAGGCAGCCCATTCGCGGCACCGCGTCCTCCACGCCGCCGACACCACAGGCCGGGCCGTAGTCTCGACGCTGACTGAGCAGGTAATTAAACGGCCTAACATTCAAATTTTTTCAGAAACTTTTGTCTTAGACCTGTGGACTGAAAGCGGTACATGCCGGGGCGTCAGCGTTTTGCTGCAGGACCAGGTGTGCTGGATTGCCGCCCGGGCTGTGGTCTTAGCAACCGGGGGCGGAGGTCAGGTGTTTGCCCAAACCACTAATCCCTCAGCCAGTACCGGCGATGGCGTAGCAATGGCGTGGCGGGCGGCGGCGCTGAGCTTTAGA
>JAAHIC010000979.1 GCA_010671965.1 Leptolyngbya sp. SIO4C5 | reverse complement strand
GTTTTCGTCTTTAGCGGTAGCCGCGAGCGTCATCGTTCCTGCTATAAACCCTACTGCAGCCCAAGCCGTGACACCTCGCTCTATTCCTGCTTTTGGCTTTGGCTGTGTCAGCAATAACAATGCTGCTAACTGTGAGGCTGGCAGCAATCAGTTTAAGGTCAAGCTGACTCAGCATAGCTCCACTCAGGTGATGTTTAAGTTTTTCAATTTCGGCTCATCGGCCTCATCCATCACCCGCGTCTATTTTGAAGATACCGGCTTTAAAACTTTAGGCTCTATTGCTGAAATTATTAACTCTACCGGCGTCAATTTCTCAACCAACCATCCCGGTAACTCTAATATGCCAGCGGGCCGGACAATTGGCTTTTCAACCTCTTTCAGTGCTGGAGCAACCAGCCCGGTTCAACCTAAGGGAGTGAACAACGATGTTGATTCAGTCCTAGATCCTTCTTCAGAATTTGTCGGCCTTGTTTTCAACGTTTTGCCGGGTTTTGATGATTCCTTTAATGCCGTTGTGACTGACTTACGGCGCGGAACTCTGCGGGTAGGTCTCCATGCTCAAGGCTTTGAGAATGAAGGCAGTGAGAGCTTCGTTAACGAGTCGGTGCCCGAACCGATTACAACTGTAGGATCTGGTATTGCCTTGGGGTTTGGAGCGCTGCTCAACCGTAAACGGAACGCTGCTAAGCGCAAGTCTGCAGAAGCCTAAACCTGGTTTCTGTTAGCTCATTCAAAGTGCGGGGGCTTGTCAGTAGGGTAGAGCGATCGCCCAGTCTCAAACCAGACTAAGGTTGGAAGCTGTAGCTGCATTTTCTCTACCCTCTGCCAAGGCTCAATCGCTTATTGAGCGGCGCTATTTACCTACGGCGTGACGTATCTAAAAATTGGGGCTTTTGTAGGTTGGCGTTGAGCATAGCAAAAACCAACGTTGACAGGGCTTCTTGAAATTTCGTGGTTGGCCCAATCTAAATTTTTAGGCCGGTCATTCCACTGGCTTTATTTTTGTCGGTTAGAACTATCGCTTAGCTTCAAGCTGTTGCTTCTTTTAGGTAAACGTCAATGATGCCTCAAGCTTTTTCAAAGCGGTTTGTAGCAGATAAATTTTGGCTATTAGGCATTGGAACTGGCCTCGTCGCAATTCATCTAACCATGACGGATCGGCTGGGGCAAAGC
The DNA here is from genome assembly GCA_010671965.1 of Leptolyngbya sp. SIO4C5. GTDB lineage: Bacteria > Cyanobacteriota > Cyanobacteriia > Phormidesmidales > Phormidesmidaceae > Sphaerothrix > Sphaerothrix gracilis. The sequence continues at coordinate 587 of JAAHIC010000979.1, read as the reverse complement.
GAGCTTTTTAGCACTAGCTTGCTCTATTGGTCTGCGATTACCTATTTAATCTGGCAAAAACACGAAAAACTGAGATTGCAAAGCGGCTGGTTTAGCACTTTGTTGGGGCTATGCTTGATAACTCTAATCTTAATTAAAAGTCAGGCTTTGGGCAGCGCTGACTTCTTTTTACGGCTGCTGCCTTTTTTAGCGGCTTTGGCCTTAGCTCTAGTAGCTTCGGGCTTGAGAGGGCTGCCACAGTACTGGCGGGAACTGCTAGTTTTGTCGCTTTTAATTCCCCACAGCGGCCTGCTTTCTCAGCTTCTCGATATTTCTAAAAGTACGGCTCAGGCCGCCACAATCTTTTTGTGGTACGCAGGCTTCGATGTTTATCGTCAAGGTGTTTACGTGGTTCTACCTGCGGGCAGTGTCGAAGTAAATCCGGGCTGTGCCGGTTACAGCCTGATGATGCAGCTTCTAGGAACTTCAGTTATTTTTCTACTTATTTACTCAACTCAGTGGATACAGCGAGTCTTTTTGCCCATTGCGGCGATCGCTTTTGGCTTTTTAGTCAACTCAGTTCGCGTGGGTTTGATGGCAGTCCTCCT
>JAAHIC010000978.1 GCA_010671965.1 Leptolyngbya sp. SIO4C5 | reverse complement strand
GACGATCGGACGGTCTTCCGTGCCGGCGGCATCGAGCTGCGAGCCGCGGTTGACGAGCAGGAAGTCGGCGCCGGAGGAGCCGAAGATAACGACGCCCGGATCGATGATCAGGCGCGCCTGCTGCGAATTGAAGCTCCCCTTCCCTATTACCCGGTGGGTTTCCCATAATGCAGTCAGCGAGTCGAAACCCGCGTGTTGGATTTGGCATCGACACGAGGCAGTTTCAAACAGACGTAATATTGGAGACGACTAGCGTGAAACTCTCTGTTTATGGCAAAGGCGGTATTGGTAAATCCACCACGAGTTGCAACATCTCGGTCGCTCTAGCTAAGCGCGGTAAGAAAGTGCTGCAAATCGGCTGCGACCCTAAGCACGACAGCACCTTTACCCTCACCGGCTTTTTAATCCCCACCATCATCGATACGCTGCAGGAAAAGGATTATCACTACGAAGACATCTGGCCGGAAGATGTTATCTACAAAGGCTATGGCGGCGTTGACTGCGTAGAAGCAGGTGGTCCCCCGGCAGGTGCAGGCTGCGGCGGCTATGTGGTCGGTGAAACCGTCAAGCTGCTGAAAGAGCTTAATGCCTTTGATGAATACGACGTGATTTTGTTTGACGTTCTAGGTGACGTAGTCTGCGGCGGCTTTGCCGCGCCGCTGAACTACTCGGACTACTGCATGATTGTGACGGACAATGGCTTTGATGCCCTGTTTGCGGCCAATCGTATTGCCGCTTCGGTACGAGAAAAGGCCCGGACGCACCCCCTGCGCCTAGCCGGACTCATCGGCAACCGCACCTCTAAGCGCGACCTGATCGATAAATATATTGAATCAGTGCCAATGCCCGTCTTGGAAATTCTGCCACTCATTGAGGACATTCGCGTTTCTCGCGTCAAGGGCAAGACTATCTTCGAGATGGCTGAAACCGATCCTTCCCTAAAGCCCGTCTGCCAGTATTACCTCAATATTGCCGATCAGGTGTTGGCCGCTCCCGAAGGCGTGGTGCCCAAGGATGCTGCCGATCGCGAACTGTTTGCCCTGCTGTCTGACTTCTACCTCAACCCGCCGGTAGAAACTCAGACCCAGGAAGATGAGCTAGACCTGATGATGGTCTAAAAATATAAACTCATTTGCGATCGCGCCGGACGGTGATAGATTGCTGCAGTATCATCCTGTGTACGACTTTTTGTCGCCAACTGAATGATGTAACTGAACCGCAATCTAGAGTGAGGCAAACCTATGGCATTCTTTGAAAACTTTACCTCGGTCATTCGGCAAAAGTGGCTGGACTATGTTCAGGCCAATCGGCCCTGGTTAGAGCTACAGATGCGCCAAACATCCGTCCGCACGCCCGATGGCGGTCGCCGTCCTTCCTCATTCTTGGTGCTGGGCGTGGTCAACGCTATTGAGCCGAAGCTATCCAACTTGATGGTGCCGTTTTATCAGCTCAATGCCGATGAAGATGCCTTAGTTGAGGTTTTAGGACTCAATTTTGATCCGGAAATGGCCTTAGACAACGGTGGCACGCCCCAAACGATTGAAGCTGAAGACGCTGGAGTCACCCCCATGCTGCCGGATGCTCAAGATGCCTTTGAGTAAGCCCCAAAAATTAAGCTTTTTAGCTTATTCTCAACAGCATTACATGAGTTGAATCCAGACTGAGGCTGATGTGAATACAGAACAACTGCGCCAAGCTCTGCGCCAAAAGTGGCTAGATTACTATCGCGAAAATCGTTCTTGGCTGGTGCGTTTGGGGCGTG
>JAAHIC010000977.1 GCA_010671965.1 Leptolyngbya sp. SIO4C5 | reverse complement strand
TGCTTTATCAAGAAACGATGTTTTGTCTACTAAGACTGCATCAAATTTCTTCCTAAAGTGTCTTGCTTGAAGAGCAAGACACTTTAGGAAGAAATTTGATGCAGTCTTAGTAGACAAAACATCGTTTCTTGATAAAGCATCTAGGAATCCGATGTACCTTGTGAAAAGGTTTGGGTGATTTCTCTGATGAAACAGGAGTCCTTAAGCAACACTACGTTGGCAATAGTTATATTCCCAGTGTAGTTGGGGCTGTTTATCTGAGTGAATATAGGAAAAAAGGCTAGCCAATTACGCCTAGAAAGTACAAGGGAATCTTAGAAAATGACGCAAGTGAAGCGCGCACTGATCACAGGTATTACAGGTCAAGACGGTTCTTATCTGTCTGAACTACTCTTAGAAAAAGGCTACGAAGTACACGGTATTATTCGTCGAACTTCGACCTTTAATACCGATCGAATTGATCACATTTACCAAGATCCTCACAGCGAAGGGGCCAAACTGTTTCTGCACTATGGCGATCTGACTGATGGCACCATGATGCGCCGTATTCTAGAACAGGTACAGCCTGCTGAGGTCTACAATCTGGGTGCTCAGTCTCATGTAAGAGTTAGTTTTGACTCGCCTGAATACACGGTTGATTCTGTGGCGATGGGTGCTCTGCGCTTGCTAGAAGCGATTCGAGATTACCAGCAGCGTACAGGACTGGAAGTTCGCTACTACCAGGCGGGTTCTTCCGAAATGTACGGCAAGGTGCAGGATGTACCTCAGAAAGAAACCACGCCGTTTTATCCCCGCAGTCCCTATGCCTGCGCTAAGGTTTACGCTCACTGGCAAACCCTGAACTACCGCGAATCTTACGATCTCTTTGCCTGCAACGGTATCCTGTTCAACCATGAGTCTCCCCGTCGGGGCGAAACCTTCGTCACCCGCAAAATCACGCGCGCGATCGCGCGCATCGTTGCTGGTAAGCAGAAGCAGCTCTATCTCGGCAACCTAGATTCCAAGCGAGACTGGGGCTATGCCAAAGACTATGTCAGAGCTATGTGGCTAATGCTGCAGCAAGAGCAGCCCGATGACTACGTGATTGCCACGGGCGAAACCTACTCAGTCAAAGAATTTTTAGAAATTGCCTTTGAGCACGTCAATCTCAACTGGGAAGACTACGTGGCTTTCGACCCTCGCTATCTGCGCCCGGCTGAAGTAGATCTGCTGATTGGCGATCCGAGTAAAGCTAAGTCGAAGCTGGGTTGGGAGCCTAGCATCACCTTTGAAGGACTGACTAAGCTCATGGTGGAGGCTGACCTGGAAGCCATTGGTATTCCGGTCAAGCGAGAAGACAACGGTAACGGCAGCATCATCGACATCGCCACTATCCGCCGTGATGTGGCTGGCATTCTCTCCTAAGCCAAGTAGATGTCTTTGCTGATAGATGACTGGGCCTGGAAATATCACAAACCGCATGTTCAAGCTTGCATTGTGCCGTTTCCGGGTCTTTTCTTTAACAGGTGTTTCTAACTCCCTGCCCTCAGACTCAACCCTAGAGGCTTTTTCCTTATCTCGCAGTTGTATCTTGACTTTTTAAGCTGATGAGCACTTTAGATTTAACGAACAAGCGCATTCTCGTAACAGGCGGAGCCGGATTTTTAGGTAAACAGGTTATTGCTCAGCTCACCGCAGCAGGCGCAGACCCCCAAAAAATTACCGTGCCGCGATCGCGCGATTGCGATCTGCGCCAGCGGGAGAGCTGCGGCTTGCTGACAGA
>JAAHIC010000976.1 GCA_010671965.1 Leptolyngbya sp. SIO4C5 | reverse complement strand
AGGGCAGAGACGAAAGAGCTTTGCACAGCTAAATTTTGTTCGGGATAGCGCTTCATGATTTTTTTCAGCAAATCTACGCCCGTATCTAATTTGGTGAGATCGTTTTCTTTTTCAGGAATTTGGAAATCTAAAATAATCAAGTCAGGGCGATATTGGAAAATTTCCTTTAAGGCTTTTTCCTCGGTATCGACAGCCCTTGTTTCCAAATCAGAGTAAAACTGCTTGAGAATACTGAGAGTTCCTTCTAAAACGACCGGATGATCCTCAACCACTAAAACTTTCAGCTTTGCTAAGTCAGGTGCCATGGTGCTGCTTTAGAACAGTCTCCGAGCGCTAAATGCCTTTTAAGCCCAGACTTCTACCTAAACCTATTTTCGCGGTCAGGTCAATCTTGAAAACTGCAAAGCCTTTTACACAAAAGTCGAGTCTTTGCGATTAGTCTTCTGGCTAACGTTGAAAAACTGAAACTGCAGTTGTGGAAAAGTTCTCAGCTCAAATAGGTTCAGCGGTGTCGGCTCTGTAGAGATAGCAATTTGTTGCGGTTTGTTGGTGCGGAGTCGTGCTTACTATACCGTTTCTACTAGACCTTAGCCTGAAGCAGCTTCTCTTGTCTGCTATTCCTGAAGGGTTGGGGTAGTTGCGGTGAACAAGCTCTGTCCTGTCAGATATATAAGTCAATGTCATCTCTGAGGTGTAAGTTTCTGCCCATGCGCTATTCCGCAAAGCTATTCACTCTGGTGGCAATGACAGTAGTGTGGATGCCCGCTATTGCAGTGGCAGAGCTTTCTCAGGAACGAGAGAGATTGGCACCGCGATCGCTAGCATCTGACGCGCTAACCCGGAAGCCTGAGAAAACCCCAGCGCCGAAGACAAATAAGGTTTTGGCCGATCTGCAGCAGCTCAAGCAGAGTCGTGATGAGGTGGGGCCGCTGCTAGAGGTGACGGGGACGCTTGAACCGGGGGATGCTGTTTTTACTAGCGACGACAGCCTCTATGACGTTTATACCTTTGAAGCAGCAGTGGGGCAGGCGGTCGTTATTACGCTAGAAAGCACTGAGTTTGATGCCTATCTGCTGCTGCGGGACAGCCAGGGACAAATAATTTTTCGCAATGATGATATCGGCGATGGCGATCGCAACGCGCAAATTGCGGTGGTGCTGCCGCAGGGAGGTATGTATCAGGCGATCGCTAATAGCTATGAAGACACGGGGCAGGGCAGCTATCGGCTGACGGTGAAACCTGTACAGCCGGATGATCCGATTGTCAGAAAATTTGAGGCGGATGAACTAAATCGTCAGGGTTTACAGCGACTCAATACATCGCAGTATTCAGAGGCTTTGGAGCTGTTTGAGCGATCGCTGGCCATTTATCAAGAGATTGGCGATCGCGGCGGTGAAGGAACTTCGCTCAATAACGTAGGGAGTATCTATGACCGACTAGGACAGTATGCAGAAGCCCTAGACTACTACCAGCGCTCACTGGCAATTCGTCAAGAGATTGGCGATCGCCGTGGTGAAGGAACTTCGCTTAATAACGTGGGGTTTGTCTATTCCAGTCTAGGACAATATGCAGAAGCCCTAGACTACTACCAGCGCTCACTGGCAATTTATCAAGAGATTGGCGATCGCCGCGGTGAAGGAGTTTCGCTGAGTAACGTGGGGTATGTCTATGACAGTCTAGGACAGTATGCAGAAGCCCTAGACTACTACCAGCGCTCACTGGCGATCGCCAATCTCTTGAGCGATAGCCAGTGAGCGCTGGTAGA
>JAAHIC010000975.1 GCA_010671965.1 Leptolyngbya sp. SIO4C5 | reverse complement strand
GCGATTTTGCAAAGTGATGATGCTCAGGAACGCCAAATCCTGGACGCCACTGCGGCCTATATCAAAGATCTAGCCAAGGTAAAAGAACTCACGGTGGCCAGTCTAGAAGTAGATCTTGGAACGGCTGAGAGAGTCGAGCCGGAGGTTCATGTGCCTGCTGCTCCTCAGCCTGCCGCCGCCGAGTCAAGGCCCGAAGCGTCTGCTGAGCCAGAGACCATTGTGATTACTTCAGAAGATGTAGTCGCCGAAGCCAGTGAAATCAGCCAGTCTGTGCTGACACTACTGTCTAATCCACGGCAGTATTTAGGCAAATTCTTCAGCAGTATTCGCAGACCTGCTATTACTCTGGGTCTCTTATTTGGCCTGCTGCTGCTCCTGCGAGTATCGGGCGCTGTCTTAAACACGCTGGCAAGTTTACCGCTAATCGCACCGACTCTAAAATTGATCGGTCTGACCTACGTGTTCTGGTTTGCTAGCCAGAACTTGCTGCGCGGCCAAAAACGTCAGGAAGTCGGTCGGCAAATCCAGGCTCTCTGGCAGCAGGTGAGAGGTGATCAAACGGGAACGGCCAGACTAGAGCCTGCTGCTGAACCGAAGGCGCTGCTGGAAGCGGCAGACGCTCCTGCACCTACAGATACAGAGCCAGAAACCGCTCAACCTAAAATGTTTGCGGGAGTTGTCGGCACTGTCCAGGTACTGATTCCGCTGACGGGGGTAGCCGATGTAGAGGCGCTGCGGGCCAAGATCGAAAAAGATCTAAGCCGGGTCGAAGGAGAGATCAAGTCCCTCTCTGGTCGTCTGAGCAATCAGGGCTTTGTAGAGAAAGCCCCTGCCGAGGTGGTGCAGGGTGCCCGCGACGCCCTAGCTGAAGCCGAGACTCAGGCAGAAATTCTGCGCGATCGCTTAGCCCGTCTGTAGCGGCGTAAACTGCTGCTTAAAACTTGGGCAAGCTTCTGAAAGCTGTGATCACAGGAGCCGCTTGTGACTTTTAGCATCGTCATCACCACCTACAATCGCCTCGATTTGCTCAAGCGGGCGATCGCCTCGGCCTTAGAACAGACGGTTCCCTGTGAGGTGATTGTGGTGGACAATGCCTCTGCTGATGGCACTGAAGCGTATGCGGCAAGTCTGGGCGATCGCATCCGCTATCAGCGCAACTCAGCCAACTTGCAACATGCTGGAGCGGTGAACGCTGGGGTGGAAATGGCGACGGGGGACTGGATCAAGTTTGTAGATGACGACGACTATCTAGCCCCAAACTGTATTGAGCAAATGCAGGCAGCGATCGCCCGGCGGCCCCAAGCAGTGATCTGCTCCTGTCAGGCGGCCCAAGTAGATGCTGACGGGCAGGAACTCAGCCGCACCGCCCTCCCTGGCCCTGGCACGATTTTCTATATTCCTCAGGCCGATATTCACTATGGCATGTTGCTAGAGGTGGTCCCCTTTGGTACGCCGATTCAGGTGGCGGTACGGCGAGAGGCGTTTCTCCAGTCCGGCGGTTGGGATTTGACCATGACGAGCTGTGACGATATCGACTCCTGGATTCGCGTGGCTCAGTTTGGAGATGCCCTGTTCCTCAACCAGTGCCTGGCCTATCGTACGGTTTGGCCCGGTGGCTATGACCAAAAAATTGCCCTGCGCCAGCGCTTAGACACCAACCTCCTGATCAAAGAGCGAATTTATCATAACGTCAGCGATAAGCATCAGACCGAGCTGCCGGCAATGACAGATATTCGCCGCTACCTGCACCTGCACTGGGGCCTAGTAG
>JAAHIC010000974.1 GCA_010671965.1 Leptolyngbya sp. SIO4C5 | reverse complement strand
AGGCGTAATGTAGGCAGCAGGATTCGAGGTCAAGAGTATTTCGATATATGCTTTAGTGAACTCGTAGAGTTTAGAACAACCTTCCTGAAGACGCTTTAGAGCCGTCGGATATTCTCCTAACTCAAGATAGCAACGAGTCTCCGTAAGGTAAATTAAAGCTACGATTAGCAGATACTCATAGATGGCTCGCTCCTCGTTTTTTAGCGCTTCCTTGAGATAGTTTGTATAAGTATGTTCTGATTCGGCAAGACTTTTGATAGCCTGCATTGCTAAAGCCTTGCGATTTTGCCCATCGTTCATAGCAAATGCTTTTTTTGCTATATCTAAAGCTCCTCTGAATCTAGCATAGGCTTGTAGATCAAGCTTTTGCTCAATTTTGTTGAGAGTTTCCTGCAAAGTCTTCAACCGCGTGTCAATATCGTTCAAGCGCTGGTTAATGACGGCAAATCCAGCAACGGCAGTGCCTAGAGTCAATGCACTCATCGCTGTATTAATGTGAACCATGTGCTCAATGCTGTCTAACCGGATATTGAATTTATCCAAACGATTATTGAGATTATGAAAACCATTTTGCGTAACAAACACGTTAGCAATATTCGATATTGTTGAAAGAGGGCTAAGAGGTAGGCTAATGATTGGAAACGAATGAGTAAGCGGCGTCGCATACGGTATCTCACGCAACCAGGCTATAACCTTTTTGCTACCAACTTCACGAACGACGCCTCCAATGCGCTCTAGCGTCCCATTTGCTAAACCTTCTGCAACGACCTGAGGAATATAAAAGGTAGGTCTTATAACTGCAATCATAATTTAAACCTCATACAGAAAGACTCAAAGCCCTTCTAGTATTCCCTAACTCTTTCCTGATCAACACTTATAGCAAGATAAATAAAAGCCATTTTATTCTAAATGCCTACTGTTTTTTGTTTTATCTATCCGCAATTGTAAATTACTTCAGCTATCAGTCTCCAAAACTAAATATGTAATTCTAAATTAGCTTTACTCTGCTAGCCTTTTAGAGGCACATACTCATGCAGACCGGTAGAGAATAGAAAAATTTATTGCTCGCACTACTGATACAGCCTTTCCCAGTCACATGGGGTATAAGTAGAGGATTAATTTATCCTTTCAAGATCGGGGTAAGCATGAAGCCCTATTCGCTCGACTTGCGCCAGAAAATCGTCGATGTCTATGAGAATGAACCCATCTCGCAACGGCAACTTGCCAAGCGCTTCGGGGTCGCCCTGAGCTTTATTGAGAAACTGCTCAAGCAAAAGCGGCAAACCGGTTCGATTGCGCCCAAGGTGCGCACTGAGCAAACACCGACTAAGCTCACCACTGAGCAACTGGCTGTCTTGGAACAACTGGTTGAAGACCATAACGATGCGACGCTTGTAGAGCTAGCCAAGTTGTTAGAAGCTAAAACAGGGGTTCGCATCAGTCGCTCTACCGTCGATAGAATGCTCAAAAAGCTCGACCTCAGCGTCAAAAAAAACGCTGCACGCTAGCGAGAAAGAGAGTGAGCGGGTTCAAAGGACACGTGTAGCCTTTTGGCAGATGATGCAAACTATCTTAGCCAAAGACCTCATTTTTATTGATGAGTCAGGGGTCAATCTAGCACTGACTCGGCTGAGGGCGCGTTCGCCGAAAGGGAAGCGTGCACATGGCAAACGACCTCAAAAGCGAGGCTAGAACGTTTCACTCATTGCTGCTCTAGGACTCAAGGGGGTGATTGCTCAGGTGAGTTTGACAGGGCCAACCAATAGTCTGATGTTTGAGGCC
>JAAHIC010000973.1 GCA_010671965.1 Leptolyngbya sp. SIO4C5 | reverse complement strand
AGCCGTGTTGCGGTTAGATCTGCTGTCGCATTGCTGAAACGTCGCATCTGCGCTCACTCAGGCAATTTCAGCATTTATAAGCAGATATCTTTTAGAAAAAATTTAGGTGAGCTGGTAATTTTGTAAATCTGTTTTTACCTGCTGATATTCCGTAAGAACCTGCTTAATAATTATGCAGGCTTGGCTGATATTTTCGGCAAAAATTAATTGTTCTAGCTGTTGACAAAGTGTGGCTAACTGTAGCGCCCCCAGAGAGGCACTGCTGGATTTGAGGCTATGAGCAATCTGGGCTATTTGGCTCATATCTCCGGTTTCAACAGCGCTCGCTAAAAGTGCAGTCAGTTCTTGGCTTTGAGTGATGTACACCTCGACTAGTTCAGCCTTGGCTACCTGAGATTGTTGCCAATCGGAAATGTCGAAGATATCGAGGCAGGTCTGCAGCACGCCGCGATCGATACCGTGAGGTTGAGGCTTTAAATCTGGGGTCGAGGCAGAAGGCCGACTTTGGTTTTGAGTCTCTGCAGGGCCGCATTGACACAGCGCCGAGACGAGATTGGCAACGTTGATGGGTTTGCTCACGTAGTCCTGCATACCCGCCTGAAGACATTTTTCGCGATCGCCCTGCATCGCATTGGCTGTCATGGCAATAATTCGGGGCCGCTCGGTTTCTGAAAAACGCTGACAAATCGCTCGGGTCGCTTCAAAGCCGTCCATCTCCGGCATGTGAACATCCATCAAAATGGCATCATAGTTTTGTCGCTGTAGGGCTTCTAGCACTTCTAAGCCATTGCCGGCAATATCGGCTCGGTACCCCATCTTGGCAAGAATTCTTAGAACGAGCTGCTGGTTGACCCGGTTATCTTCAGCAATGAGGATACGCAGCGGCAGGCGCTGGGCCATCTCAGGGTCGAACGTCACTGTTGCGGCTGTTGCCTGTTGCCGTGTCACCTTGCCTGTAAAGGCTTTGACAATCGCGTTGTGAAGCTGAGACTGCTTGATAGGCTTGCTAAGCCTAGCGATAAACAACTGATCAACCTCCTGCTTTTGCACCGCAGAATAGCCAATGGAGGTCAGCATGATTAAGGGTAGCGATGCGCCCTGAGGAGACTGCCGCAGCTTCTTGGCTAGGGCGATACCATCAATATCAGGCATTTGTAGATCCAAAATGCCGATATCAAATGGGGCAGCATACCGAATCAAGTCTAATGCCTTCTCGCTTGACTGGACAGTGATTGCCTGCATTTGCCAGGACTGTACCTGGAGGGCCAGAATCCGGCGATTGGTTGCATTGTCGTCCACAATTAGCACCCGTTTGCCCGCGAGGGCACTGGCTGCGAGGGAAATGGCTTCTGAGGCAATCGGCACTGCCGGTGCCACCAAAGTGAAATAGAAAGTAGATCCTCGATCAACTTCGCTTTCGACCCAAATTCTGCCGTCCATCATCTCGCAGAGGCGCTTACTGATGGCTAAGCCGAGGCCAGTGCCGCCATACCTGCGCGTGGTTGAAGAGTCTACCTGACTAAAAAGCTGAAACAGGCGGTGCAGCTTGTTGGTCGGGATGCCAACGCCCGTGTCTTTGACGGCAAAGCAAATTTCATACAGCGGATCAGCCCTATTACTGGAGACGAGCTGCTTTGCGGTAATACTGACTGTGACTTCTCCCTCATGAGTGAATTTAATCGCATTACTCAACAAATTGACCAGAATCTGTCTTGAGCTGGCCTATTGGATTGATGCTGAAGTTCCCCCAGTCATTGAAGGGGATGTCACCCGCTCAAGACAGA
>JAAHIC010000972.1 GCA_010671965.1 Leptolyngbya sp. SIO4C5 | reverse complement strand
CTTCTTTGAGTTTCAGGGCGAAACTGTCACAGTGGTAAACAATCGCTTTTCCTCGAAGGGCGGCAGCGCTCCCCTCTTTGGGCAAATTCAGCCTGCTGCAGATTTGCAGGAAGATCCCACCGTCAATGGCAGCCTTGATGAGCGCCAAGCCCAAGCCCAGGCAGTAGTTGACTATCTCAACCAAAACAGCTCGATCAACAATCCTGACGCCAAGACTATTGTGCTGGGAGATCTCAACGAGTTTGAGTTTATTTCTCCAGTGGAAGACATCTTAGGTGGGCCGCTGACCAACCTCACCGATACCCTGCCAGCGGATGAGCGCTATAGCTTCATTTTCCAGGGCAATTCTCAGTCCCTAGATCATATTTTGGTCAGCGATGCCCTACTGGGTGGCTCTCAGTTTGACATTGTTCACGTTAATGTCGAGTTTGCGGAAACCCCCGGTCGCGCTAGCGATCACGATCCGCTGTTGGCCCGATTTGATTTCGAGGCCATCACGGATGGACAGGGAGATGAAGATGACGACGCAGAGGATGAGTTGCTGCATGGCGGTCGCTGGCAGCACTTGGCTGAGTCCTTTGAGGACAGTTTCCAACCGCTATTTGCGGCTAAGCAAATGTTCTTAGGCGCGGCTTTTGCCTCAACACCTATGCTGATGGGTGAAGATCTTCTGGCTGGCTTTAGGAATAATCTTTTTGCTCAGCTAGAAGACGTTTTTATGACTCACCGTTCGGTTGAATAGACGACCTGCAGCAACTTGAGCAGTATTAAAGAACCCCTGATCTCGCTGAGATCAGGGGTTTTTCTAAGCGGGCGATCGCTCTATTCGTCCTCGCCTTCAACTCGCATCGGCGGCTCGACTGCATAGTTGTCTAAACGACCAGACTCGTCAATTCTGTAACCGCCAGTGGTAGACATGCCGGTGCCTTCTTCTTGCTTGTCAACGGCTTTAACATCCTGCACATTCTCAGCCGTGTCCGTATTAGCCGGAATTTCCATATCAGGCGGATTTACGGCAGTGGTCTGAGCGGTTGAGGCAGCTTGCTGACTACCAGGTGCGCCTTTACCAAAGCCAGCCGCTTCCGGATCGCCTGGGACGTTGCGATTTTGTTCTTCTGCCATAAAGAGTTCCTCTATTACTATTTATGACTTCAGCGTAACGATTAGGGCTAGCGGGCCGATTCCCTCTGTCGGGATAAAACGAGGCTAGGTGTCTCTGGCTTTAGATGGGGATTCCGGTTCTTTGAGGAATCAATGTGGGGTAAGGAAGTTAGAGTTCACTCACCAGTAAAGCAGAGTTAAAGATCTGGCAACTTTGTGGCTGTATTGCCGGGTCTGCAAAGAAAGCGATTGATGATGAGAGTAGACTTCAGCGGATATTTGAGTTTCTTCCATGCATGAATTTTATGAATTGGTCAAAGCGGCGACGCCTGAGCAGCGAGCTAATCTATCTAAGCTGACGGGCTCAGGCTTTGGCGATTCGGCTGGCACACTCTGCAACCATATCAAGTACCTAAGAGCAGGCGCTGTTGGTCAACTGTTCTGGGGTAAGTCGTGGAAGCAGGTAGTTACAGATGTGGCTGACCAAATTGGAATTGACTGGCAAATAACCTTGAACGGGCGGCGCTGGCAACAGCTACCGACTCAAGATATTGAAAACGCTGTGGTCGCTAAGCTGTTTCAGGACATGCTGGACAAGCTCACCCCAGAGCAGCGCGAAAAAATCATCCTGGAGATGAAGCGAAACAGGGATGATCCCAAGCTTCCACACTGGGATCATCCCA
>JAAHIC010000971.1 GCA_010671965.1 Leptolyngbya sp. SIO4C5 | reverse complement strand
TGAAAGCGGTGAAGTGGCTAGCGCCCTAGCAGTTGAAACGCTGCAGTCCTATTTTGAGCAACATTGGCAAGATACTTTGCCGACTGAAAAAGAGATTAGTCAGGCGATCGCCCAGACCAACGACGTTATTTACAATACGAATCAGGCTGATGAGCGTTCCGGCAGCGGTCGCATGGGGACGACCCTAGTGCTGCTATTGCTGCAGGGAACTCAGGCCGTGGTCGCTCATGTGGGTGACAGCCGCCTCTATCGCTACAGCCGCCGTTTAGGACTGCAGCAGGTGACCTGTGACCACGAAGTCGGTCAGCGAGAAATGCAGCGGGGCGTCGAGCCGGCGATCGCCTATGCCCGTCCTGATGCCTATCAGCTAACTCAGGCGCTTGGCCCTAGAGACAGCCACAATATTCGTCCCAGCATTGACTTTCTAGAGTTTAGTGAAGACACCCTGTTGCTGCTCTGTTCAGACGGACTGAGCGATAACGAACTTTTAGATACGCATGTTTCATCCCATATTGAACCTTTGCTGACTAAGCAAACCGATTTAGAGGTTGGGTTAGGGCATCTTATCGATTTGGCTAACGAGCAAAACGGGCACGACAATATTACGGCGATCGCCATTCGCATCAAGGTCAAACCTGATTTAGACAAACTCAAGCAGTCTTCGTAGCCTGAAAAACTCGCTCTCTTTTCAGCAAATTGTTTGCTTCAGCGATTGGCAAACGAGTAGAGATTGCAAGTGGCAATAAAATCAGGTATTGCTGATTTTGGCTATGAATTCAAGCGCGAGCAAGATGCTTGCACTAACCTGTCTGACAATAAAGACGAGGAGCGTGAGCGAGACGCTCACGACCGGCCAACATCGGATTCATCCCTTGTTCAGCAACGCCTAAAACCGCTGGTTATTTGAGTCTAAATAAGGCTAATCGCTATCTAAATATTCATCGTTATCCGATAACGACTAGCCTCAAGGCAAGATCGAGGTGTGGAAGACGCTATACGATTAAGCCTCTTCTTCCCAAGATTCCACGGCCAGCAAATCACCAATTGGATCCTGCATTGAAAACTCAAATTCTTCGAGTTCATGCTTCCAATGAGGCCAGTCATCGCCAAACAGGAAGGCAATTTTCCAGATTCGATCTGACGTCTGTACGACGCTAGAGTCCACTAAAGATTTTACTTTTTTCTGAAACTTCACCATTGGGTGAACAACCGCTTGGTTGGTTGTATTAGTCATAACTGAATTTTTCAAAGACTGTCTTTATTGAAGCAAGCAGCTCTCAGATAGAACGAGTTGAAGCTTTATCTATTGAGTTCAAAGGCTGCTCTGTGCATAATAGCACGAAGTGACTTGATGTCGCTCCTGAGATATTGTAGCGCTATCTTTCCGATTAGTTGCGCCGTTATCTAACGTTTTTAGTAGCTTGTCAGTAAATCTAATCAAACAGGCCGTTGAAATTAGGGAAAGTTATTTTCCCAGGTCTGACTTCAGATATATTCATCACAGCGTTATCTTACAGTCAGAACTTGCAGTCAAAACTTGGAATTGAGAAAGAAAGCAGCATGGTTTTATTAGCGCGTCTCCGTCCCTTAGTTCAGCGATTTTTACTGCTCGTGCTGAGTCTAGCCCTGCTGTTGCTGCCAGCACCAAAAGTTTGGGCTGCCGATACTCCGCCAGCAGATACAGCAAACTCAGTTACCTCTGCTGTATCAGTCCCTAACTTGACGGTCAACAATATTTCTTCTGAAAAAGTCAATCAGTTCGACAACCTGTAAATAGGCTTGAACAAACTGA
>JAAHIC010000970.1 GCA_010671965.1 Leptolyngbya sp. SIO4C5 | reverse complement strand
TTGAAAAGTGTTGGGCCTGGCTGAAAAGCCGGATTCGCAAGCAGTTCGCGTTGTCAGCCAATTTGCGCACGGCGATGGAGGACGTTCTTAGGCAGGCAGCGTCCTAATAAAAGTGGCTACAGCTATAACTTAACAAGGAGGCAGCTCAACAAAATGCAGCAGCTCTTAAAAAGAAGTCCAGTCGCAGTAGCTGCTTTTTGGATTGCCGCATATCTTGCGATCGCTCTACTGCCTCTTTTTATCTTACTTCTGTATCCGCCAGCTCCCGATGAACGCAGCTTTTGGACAGATTTTTCGGTGGCTCTAGGGTTTGTTGGGTTGGCAATGCTAGCCCTTCAGTTTGCCCTCACCGCCCGCATCAATCGGATTGAGGCATCCTACGGAATTGATATCATTCTGCAATTTCACCGCTACATTTCTCTAGTCGCTTTCGCCTTGATTCTGATTCATCCCCTCATTCTCTTTGTCAATCAGCCTGAAACGCTACGCTTATTGAATTTCTTTGAAGCTCCGTGGCGAGCCAGATTTGCCGTCGCTGGCACCCTGGCACTGTTGATTCTCGTTGTCACCTCAATTTGGCGGCAGCCCCTGAAGATTCCCTATGAGCTGTGGCGCACAAGTCACGGCATTTTGGCGGTGCTTGCAGTGACATTGGGGTTAGCCCACGCGCTGGGCGTCAGCTATTACCTGGAGTTGTTCTGGAAAAAGCTCTTGTGGAGTGTAATTGGCCTGACCGCTTTATGGCTGTTAATCTATGTCCGCATTATCAAACCCTGGATGATGACCAAACGTCCTTATCTGGTAGAAGAGATCGTTCCCCAGAGAGGGAATGTATGGACATTAGCTGTTCGACCGAGGGGACATGACGGGTTCCGGTTTCACCCCGGTCAGTTTGCCTGGATAACTCTTGATATATCACCCTTTCGCATGCGTGAGCATCCCTTTTCCATGTCTTCGAGTGGCGACCATCCTGAGCGGTTGGAATTTACTATCAAAGCTTTGGGAGACTTTACCCAGACCATTAAAGATGTTGAGCCGGGTACAAAAGCGTATCTTGATGGTCCCTATGGTGTGTTTACGAGCGATCTCTACTGGGACTCAGCTGGATTTGTACTCATCGCAGGTGGAATCGGCATCACTCCCATAATGAGTATGCTGATCACTGCTGCCGAGCGGAAAGACGACCGCCCGTTTTTACTCATTTATGCAAACAAAGGATGGGAAGATATAACCTTTCGAGAGGAATTGGAGACCCTCGTTGACTCCTTAGATTTAGCGATCGTTCATGTGTTACGAGAGCCTCCCGAAGACTGGACGGGCGAAACAGGCTATGTCAATAAAGACCTATTACAAGAATACATTCCCATCCATCGGGGCAGCCGACACTACTTTATCTGTGCTGCTCCGGTCATGATGGAGCAGGTTGAGGCGGCGCTCCATGATTTACAGGTACCGCCAACAAATGTGCATATGGAACATTTTAATCTAGTTTAGTTTTCAACGAGAATGGCTTATGCGGTACGTCATTATGATTCAGGTCGTCAGTATTGTTACTCTAATTTTGCTGGGAGCTTCCGCTATGTTTGCATGGTTGCAAAATCGAACGCTTCAGGAGTCTTTAGACTTAGACAACACCTCTTTATTAAGTGATTGATTCCAGCTACCAAAGGCACAATTATAGCTGTAGCCACTTTTATTAGGACGCTGCCTGCCTAAGAACGTCCTCCATCGCCGTGCGCAAATTGGCTGACAACGCGAACTGCTTGCGAATCCGGCTTTTCAGCCAGGCCCAACACTTTTCAA
>JAAHIC010000097.1 GCA_010671965.1 Leptolyngbya sp. SIO4C5 | reverse complement strand
TGCTTGTGGGCAGCGATCGGCTGCTGCATCAAGAAAACATTCCCCATTCGGTCTGCGTTGTCGCCGGAACCGTGGCTCATTTAGCGGTTGATGGTGAGTACGCTGGGCGGGTAATAATTGCCGATGAAGTCATTACCGCACAGCGAAACGTTGATGACCTCACCCGAATTGAGAATATTGACATAAATAGGTCGCTCAGAGGGGGCCGTGATGAAGCTATTTGCAGCATCGTATTCAAACAGCCACTGGTTTAGCCCCATTTGGTAGGAACCTTCAGCTTGGGCCGGACTCTGCCAAAGTCCTAAACCTAAAGTTGTCAGCGATGTCAGAGCTGAACAGGCTAAAAAGCTATTAAGTTGCTTACCTCGATTTAATAGCAAAGCTTTTAGGGATTTTTTAGGTAATAGCGTCATCACGATTCTTCTCGAAGAAAAACTGAGTTAAATAGGTGGTAAGAATAAAACCCTGAGTCATACTTTTAAACGAAGCCTAATGTATTGGAGAATTTGTTGGACTTGTTGACGCAGCAGCAGAAGCATCGCTGAGCGTCAGAATTTTGGTATTTCTGGCAGGTTCAGAGGTACCGTATTCGGGATGACTGGCGATCGCACTCACGGTATCTCCCGACTGCAAACTGGTTAGCACCACCTCAAAGTGCCCAGCTTCATCAGCCTGCACTTCAGCTAATGGCTGATTCAGCGGCCCGTACTGACTACTCGTTTCCAGCACCCGGTACAGCGTGATTTGGGCATTGGGATCCGCTTGTCCTGCGATCGCGACCTGCCCGTTCATTAGAAAAAACTCGCGGCTCAAAAAACGCGGTGCGTCAATCGCGTCATTGGCCGTATCTAAGCGACGGTTGCGCGAATTTCGGGGCGGATTGGGGCCATCGCCGCGCTGAAAGTGGGTTTCTCCCGCTTGGCGGCGAGCGGTCAGGTCAATGCTGAGGCCGTTGATTGCCTCAAAGCGATTATTGAGAATCTGGTTGCGATCGCTCTCTGGATAAGCGGCAACAACGACCCCCGGCCCGTTTTGCTCACGCACCAGGTTATCAATCACCTGATGCTCATTGCCCATCAGGTATACGGCAGCTTGTTCTAGACCCTGGCCGTTGCCTATGAGCTGATTCGCCGCAATTGTCACCGCGCCGCTGGTTTTGAACAGAAAAATGCCGCTGCCGTAGCTGCGCTCAATTTCGTTTTGGCGAATCTGCGTCCCTGCGACCTCACCCTCTAGCCGGATCGCATCCGGCATTCCCAAAGAACCGTTATCCGTGAATCGATTTTCAGCGATCTCCAGCCCGCTCGCCCGCACGGAGGTGATCACGCCGCTGCCGCTGTGCCCTCCAATCCAGTTTTGCCGCACCCTCGTTTCTACACCGTGAAATACATATACGCCAAAAGCCGAGGCGGTTTCAGGCTGTTCTCCAGTCGGCGGCAGCCCCAGCCAGTTTTGCTCAACTACAACGCCGCGCGGCGGGAGGTTCTCGTCGTAGAAGGGGGCCGCATCGTTGGGTGGCTGGTGCTCCTGAATATTCGGCGGCGGTAGCCGATGAGTAATCAGAATATCGGCGGGCAAAACTGCCTCGTTACCCCAATTCTGGGTTGTAAACCCGTAGAGGCTCAGGCCGCGAATTGTGACGTTGTCGGCCACAACCGCCAGCCCCCGAAACACGCCTGCGTCTGCAGCCGCCGTAATTGCCACAACAGGAGCAGGGGCGATCGCCTCAGATGTTTCAGTTTCGTAGCCTGGTTGGGTAGTGCCGTCAATTAGCAAACCCGGTCGAGCAATTTCTGGTAGCAGTTCGGTCAGCTCAATTGTTTGAGCAGCCGTCAGATTGAAGGCAATTACGGGGCGATCGCTGGCAGCTAGCCTAGCCACTTGGGCCTGCTCTGTAGCGGTGAGCTGGTCTAGGGCTAGGGTGCCATTACTCAGGGCGATCGCCTCTCGCAGCGTCATCTCCCCATCGGCTACGATCGGGCCATCGGCAGCACTGTTGACGGTGACGCGCAGGACAGGTGGTTCAGCGACGCTAGGCTCAGCGGCGATCGCCAGCGGTGTCGAGAGGCTAGTGGCTAATCCGGCGAAAAATAGGGCTTTTAGCAATTGGGGCTGTAGGGATTTCATGATCTCACTCCTTCAAGGGATGGGGGCCAGTGGCCCTAAATCTCTTCGTCACTCGCTTCAGTCTCTACAACTGGCTGAACATCGGGTCGGGAACCAAAGCCATCAAACAGGTTGTTGAGCTTGGCCGTAATACCGATGTAAGGGCCGCTGGCTGAGCGATCGCTGCCGGAAAAGTCGCGGTCATAGGCACCGCCAAAACTGTAGCCGCCGTAGAGGCGCAGATCGGGCGTGACGTAATGGCCTAGCTCTAAAGCCCCGCCAAATTCGCTATAGCTGCCCGTGGTCAGCCAGCGGGCTTCTCCGGTTAGATCCCAGGCATAGCCGAAACGGTAGGTGGCTCGCATTTGGGCTAGATGCACCGTATTAGTCGAGCTAAATTCATCGACAATCACATCGCCCACCGCGCCACCAATGCTGGTAGAGCTGCTACGGAAAGCATATTTGCCATACAGTTCCCACTGCCAGTTGGGAGCATAAATGGCCTCGGCGGAGAGCAGATGTTCCTCGGAGTTGATGTCAGAGCCAAACAGGACGTTAGTGGGCAGGCTGGAGGGATTAATCCGGTGTTCGTAGCGCAGCAGGGCATTGAAGCGATCGTCGTTGGGGTCGCGGTAGGCCAGTCCTAGCTTGAGGGTGCTAGAGCCATCGAGTCCCTCTAGTCCTTGGTTGGCGGCGCTGGCCCATTCGTAGTTAAACAGAGCGGTGACGGCGGGCGTGAGGCGGCCCAGGGCTGAAGCGGTAAATACCGTATTGGAGCCTTGGGAAGAAGTGCGGTGCTCCAAGCGAGCATTAGCCTGATAGTCGGGATTATCGGTGTAGGCGAGGCCGATGCTGAAGCTGTCGCCGCTGGTGAGCTGCAGGGCAGAAGCGCCTGAACCGACCGCAAAGGGCTGAGCAAAGGTAGCTCCGGCAGCGGTGGAGCCATAGAGATTATTGAAGACGTGCTCATAGCCCAAGTCTAAACGCAGCCCTGGCGCAAGGGTGAAGCCCTGATCAAAGCCGATGGCACCGCCAATTTGCTGACCCTCAATCACCGAGAAGCGACCGTGAATTGTGGTGTCTTCCCCTAGAGCATATTCACCAGAGAGGTCAACGGTGGTAATTGAGTCGCGGTAGTTGAGGCCACCATCGCCAAAAAAGACCTGATTTACCCCCAGAGAGATTCCTGGCATCAGCTGCCAGTTCATGCCAAACAGGGTGCGATTGGGGTAAAGCGGATCGGTGTCAGAGGAAAGATTCAGCTCGTTTTGGGCGTAGACGGTGGCGTTGTTGCCAATATTGGTGGAAAGGCGGGTTCTGATTTGGTCAGAAGTAGCGGTGAGGCGATCGATCGCGGCTCGGTCTGTGCGATCGCGGTGAATCCAGTCCAGGTCAAAGGTGCTATCGCCCAACCGCTGGGATAGCCCTACCGAGTAGGTGGTGAGCGAGTTATCAACCCGGCTACCAGGTAGAGGCAAGCTGCCGGGGCTGAGCAAATCTGTCAGCGTCAGCAGCGGGCGCGGCGCAATGCCTTCGTTATTTTCCTGATCAAACTGTACCCGCAGCGAGGTGTCCGCCGAAATGCGGGCATTGAGCTGGGCACCGTAGCGGGTTTGGCCGGGCGTAAAGCTGGTAGTGGCCTGGTTGCTAAAACCTGGATCAGTGTGGCGGTAGTAGGCGCGGCCCTGTAGCCAGTCGGTGAGCTGTCCGTCTAGCTCAACCCGGTAGGCAGACCCGCTGACCGGGCCAGACAGGTCAAAGTCACTGGAAGAGTAAGCGTATTCAGCAATTAGCCGCCCGGTTTCCCCCAAGGAGATCTGGGCATCTGCGCCAATCAGCTCGAACTCGCGGTTGCCTTGGTCTTCCCGCAGATAGCTCGCCCCTAGCCAGCTTTCCTGATTAAGGGTGCGATCGAGGTTGTACTGCAGCCGCCCACCAATGATGTTCGTATCTTCGCCCTGGCTTTCATACTGATAGGTCGCCACAATGCGGCGCACAAGCACCTGGCCGAAGTCACCGACAGCGGTGCGTAGAATCGCATCGCGGAAAAGGATGGTGCCGCGATCGTAGTCAATTTCGTAATCGCTGCCGCGAAAGACCTGCTGCCGCTCAATCACAGTACCAGGGCGATCGAGTTCTTCTAGCTCGATAAAGACGCTTTCGCTGCCCGGCACAATCAGGCGGCGGGATAAAAAGTAGTTGCCGCTGGTGCCGTCTGGGGCGACAGTGTCTCGCTGAAAGCCCTCAACATTGTTGCCGTAGAAGCCGGTAACCGCTAAATCGCCTAGGTTGTAATTCAGTTTGAAGCCGTGAAGCTGGCGATTAGTAGCCGTGAAAAGCTGGGAAGCGGTGGAAAACTCTTCCGTATTGAAGTCGCCCCACATCACATAGTCAGTGCCTGCTCCTGGAACCGGAGATGTTCGCTCCAGCCGCAGGTAGAGATTATCGATAGAGGGCGCTACAACATCGCGCTGAGAGTCATCGCCATAGACCGGGTACTTGTTATCACAGGAGCTATCCTGGCGGAAAAGGGAAACATTGCCTGCGCAGTCTTCGTTCAGGGGGCGATCGCTGTTGTAAGCGCCGGTAAATAGCCACTCTCCCACGCTGCCTGTGGCAAACACGGCTGCATCTACATCTAGCGCATAGCGGTTGTCTCCGTCTGCGGGCAAAAAGTCGCGATAGCTACTGTAGAAATCAGTGCCGCGAGCGCCAAAGCGGAGGTCTACCACACCGCTGATCAGAGTTGGACGCTGCTGGGTCACAAACTGCACCTGGCCAAACGCGGTCAGACCATTGCTGGTCGCTCGTAGCTGTACCAGATGCGCTTCTAAGGAAGACTGGAGTTCTGCTGTGAAGTAGCCATTTTGCGCCTGTACCTGAAAACCGGGCGTATCAGGAGCATAATCAGCCCCGACAAATTCACCATCACTGGTCGTTAGGGTGACTGTCGCATCCCAGCTGGAGCGGTTGCCGTTTTCATCGAGCAGTTCACCTTGTATTGTGACTGTTGAACGTCCATCAGCCGCTACTTCCCCCTCACGGGTACCTACAGTCAGCTCAGTTGGAGTGCCCCGTACCTGCACCGCAACGGCAGCTAAGGCAGTTTCGTCACCCTGGGCATTGACCGTAATCTGGTTATCACCCGCCTTGAGGGAAACCCCATACCAGGTTTCAGTCACTAGCCCTGACTCAGCATTAGTTTCGGTTCGGCCAATCAGTTCTGGGTTCACCACCGCATCATTCACCCGTAGCTGCACCGCCGCGCCGCTGGGATACTGCAAGATTACGGTTGCTGCGGGCACATCCAAAACGCTGCCGACCGTTGGCGTCAGGATCTGGACCTGCTCTGCGTTCACCCGCGATGTAGGAATAGACTCGGCCGCAGAAGACGACTCGGCTAGCTCAGAGGTTTCAGCCGTGGCAGGCTGAGCTAAATCTGTCGCCCTGCTCTGGGCTAAAACGGGGGATTCATTGGCAAATTGGACAGTCGTGGGAGCCGCTTCAACCGCGATCGCCGTCTGCGGTCTAGGAGCAACAGTTGTATTAGCACTTACCTGCGGCTGGCCGAGCTGAGCGCCGCTAAACTGAATTTCTGCTTCGCCGCCGAGGGCTGTAGAAATGCTGCTGCCGGGTGAAGCGACTTCCGTTGTGGTAGGAACAGGCTGCTGGTTATTCTGCTGGGACTGTGGCTGCGGCAGATCGTTGGGGGCATCAGCAAAAGCAGGCTGAAGTGAGGTAAACATGCCGACCCCGCCTGTCACCGTCGCCATCAGGCCAGCCCCTAGCCGTGTGTGTGTGTGTTGCAGGCGTGACATTTATTGAGCCTCCTGTTGAGCAGCGGGTGTAACCGCAAAATTCATTCGCACCATGCCGCCCGGAGCTAGATTGACTAGGCGTGACTCGCTATTGCGCTCCCTGACATACAGGTTGGGCGCGAGGGTATAGCCAGGCAGGCTGGTGATATCGAGGGTGCCGGAGCGCCGCCCTGGCAGCATGTTGGCAACGGAGAACAGACCGTCTGCATCGGTGACAATGCGGTTGCCATCGTCAAGAAAAACCACGGCATTGGGAACGCCAGGTTCCCCTGGCTGCTGCTCACCATCGAAGTTTTTGTCCACAAATACGCGGCCAATCAGGGTGCCGCAGTCTGAAAGAATGCCAGCTTCTAGGCGCATGAGATGGCTGACGGGACCATCTTGCAGCTCGAAGTCGTTGTCTGTACGCTCTGCAGCGGCGATCGCTGAGTTGCGGCCATCACCGCGCCGGGCATCCGGCGTTATTTGTAAGGCGTAGACAATATTGAGAACGCTGTTGACGGGAATTTGCGTCGGTGTTGAGAAGATGACGGTGCGACCATCAGCACTAGGAACAGCGTCAATCGGTACAATTTGGCCGTTGATCTCACCGCGTACTGATTCAGATAAGAACTGAAAGCCAAAGGGCAGTTGGTCAGAAGCGCTAACCGCATCTAGCGGGACTTCTGACAGGTTGCGCAGGGAAAGGCGATAAACCGCCGTATCGCCTGGCTGAGCCGCAGCTCGACCTGCAGTTTTGGTAATTTCAAGCTGATTGTTTTTGCACAGCATCATCTCCAGGGCCAGCGAGAAGAGGTTTAGGCCCTGAGTCTCAGCGTTGAGGACTTCCACAACGGTGTCGGTAACCTGAATACCGCCGGTTACCGATAGCGGCTGACCGTCTAAAGCGGTGGCCCGATAGCGAACAATGCTGTTGTTGACGCCACCAGTGCTGCTGAGAATCTCCAGCAGTACGCGCCGCTCTGGCAGTTCAGAACTATCAGAGGGGCTAACCACAAGAATGTATTGCGCCCCAATGCTGGTTTGCTGGAGGCCAGCATTGACGGGACTGGCTAGATTGGCGGTGGGATCAAAGAGAAAGTTGTATTGCCCTGCATCGATGTTTGTTAAAGGAAATGGATTGATGTTATCGACGTTGGGCGCTTTTCCCCCTGAAATACCGTTGCTTTCTATATCAGGAAACTCTGTCGGGGTGAGAGCGAGCAAGTTGCCCAGTTCAATTCCTGAAACATCAGGTTCGTAGAGAGCTACGGAGAAGCCGCCATAGTTGGATAAAGGACTGCCATCACATCCCAAGATTTGACCAAGCGGGTCTACTAAAGCCGTAGAGCTAGAAACCGTTCCGCCGGAGACGCCTGTGAATGCATGTCCGCTGGCTGGATCGCGGTAGCTGTAGGCAGCTTGGTTTTGAATCGGTTTAGTAGCTGAACTGTTCTGGGCTAAACCCGCCGTAGATCCGTGGCATAAGCTGCCGATCGTGACCATAGCCGCTAAGCCTTTCAGCCAAAAAAATTTATGTCGCTTGGAGTCGTATTTGGGGCGTTTCATAGATAGTTTGGGTTCTCCGCAGATTCCCTTAGGCCAGAAAGTCAATGGGCACAAAAATTCCCTGGGGCTGCCGTTTTAGAAGCTGAGTCAGCCCAAGATTAGAAGTGATTAAAAGTAGCTAAAAGCTTGTTAGTTAAGGCTGGGGCAGATGCGGAAAGGATGGCTGGAAGTGTTGGGTAGCAGCAGCGGTGTTGTAGAGAGCCAGGTTGAGTAAATCTGTTGGCCCAACCTGGCTTAGATCGCTTTAGTCAACCGTAACTTCGTAGGTCACCTTCACTGTCTCAGCCGCTGCCAAAGTGTCCGTGAAGTCCCACTTAACATGGGTATAGGTTTCAGCCGGAGCAGGCTGCAGCTCTACAGTGCCATCCGGTAAGGTCACTTCAATCATGGGTTCAGCGACAAAGGTTTGGCCGTTATCAATGCTGTAGGTCAGCTCAGCGCCGTTGTTACCGATGGCAGAGTCTAAAACGTAGGTCGTTTGCGCCGGAACGAGCTGAGTGATGACTAAATTGGTCGCCTCTGCATCACCTGAGTTAGCACCATCCACGCTGTAGCGCAGAACATCACCCGGTTGTACCTTGACTCGACCTTCTAGCTGCTCCCAGCTAACTTTTTCCTGACCGCTTGCATCTAGCTCAAGTATTTGCTTTTCAGCGCTGAGAGTTAGCTGAACTTCGGGGCGACGAATCACTTCTACGATCGCGTCTGTCACTTCTGCAATTTGAGCGCGAACCGGCTCGCTGCTGATGAAGGGGATGATACCTGCAACCGCAAGCGCACTGAGACCTACAATCCAACGTTTCATAGTCATGTTTTTCCGAATTAAATCAACAAGTACTGAGCAAAGTTATGGACAAATTTGGGTGAAACAGTTGGGGTGAGAAATCACCCCGTTTCTGCGTTTGGACTTAGTTCAGACGGCGCTGAAAGGTGAAGTTACCCGATTGTTGGGGATTCACAATTCCTGAAACCGTATCTATATACTTAGTGATGTCAGTCGTCTGAGTCGTCCCTGACTGGTCAGCCGCAGCCGTAGAGCCGCTGGCTCCGCTAAAGAAGCTAATACCGCCGCCTCTAGAGTCATTAGCCGTGTTGGTGACGTTGCTGGTATCAATGACACCATTGGCGTCTTGGTCAAGCGCCCAGTTGTTGCCGTTAGGGTCGGTACCATTCTCGGTAATGACGATGTTGTCAGCCGTCAGAATGACGTTGCCGCTGCCAGACTGCTGCTCCGAGATATTGGTGTAGGTGATGCGGTATTCAATGATGTTGCCGGGCTGAGGCGATCGCGCTACGTCTGCCACCCCTGGATTTGGATCAACTGCGGCGAGCGGTCCTGCACCATCTGGATCCACCGCAGGGGTGGAGTCAAAGTTACCTTGACCGGCACCTACAGCCGGGCCATCACCTTGCAGAATGCGAGAGAGCTTCACTAGCTGCAGGAAGCCGGTATAGACGCGATCGATAGTGGTGTTAGTAGAAGAACCACCTGCGTTAGTCAGAGTCGCGGTTACAGGTACAGGGAAACCACGCTCAATATCGGTAGAAAGAGGCGTAGCCGCTGGTAGGTCAACCTCAACACCGTAGTCAACTTCCTGACCGGCTGGGACGTTGGCAATAGTGACGGTGGCGTAGCCTGCATCGGTCGGTGCTTTGCCAGTGTCGTCAAGGAAGACAGTGCCGTTCCACGTGTAGGTTTCCGTGCTACCTGTAGGGCCAACGATGGTGACCTGAGTACCGTTAGGTAAGTCCGTTGCTGTTGTCGGTGGTGTCGGCGCTAGGGTAACGCTGCCGGGGTCAGTACCGTTGTTTTGAACGGAGTTACTGAAGTTGACCGGGCTGGGATTATAGGTACTGCCGGGTATAGAGCTAGCCGAGGGAACAAAAGCAGACTTGTTGGTAAAGTCGTCATTGTTGCTGGTGGGGCCAATAGCGGCAGGCTCGTCTAGAGGGCCATTGATGAGGCTGGCTTGAACCGGATCGTTGATTTGCAAAGTGATCGCTTCACCGCCGTCGCCGCTACCTGTGTTGTTTCTGCCTGTATCTTCGCCGGTAGCGGTGAGATCGGCAGCATCGTCGATGTAGCCATCGCTGGGCGGATCAAAATCGGTAGGTTCAACTCCGTCTTGACCATCCTTGAGGTTGCTGGGCTGCTGGTCACCAGATTCATCTGCCACAACCTTAGTTGGATCAACCGGATTTGCAGGATTAGCAACTTCAGAGTAACCAAAGATCTGAGCGAGGTTAGCCACATTGTCGCCGCTGCTTACACCACTGGTCACAACGGTAAAGCGGAAGGGTTGAACGGTTGTGCCCGGCGCAATTGAAGCGGCCTGTCTGACAAAACCAATACGGGTGATATTGGCTGTTGCGCTAGTACCTGCTAAAGCGGCTGTTGAAGTGGAATACCATCTGGCTTCACGCGCTGAGGTAGAAGTGGCTTCAGCGGTGTAGACAACTTGCCAGCCCGTAGGTGCAGCGGGTGTTCCAGTCAGCTCTGTGCCTGCCGGTAATGCATCGGAAACTAACACATAGTTTGCGGTCGTCCCATTTACGGTCAAAGGTAGGGAGTAGAGCGGACCGGGTGAAACTGAGCTACCTGTAGGAGCAGTATCTTGAACTTCAAAAGACAGCTCGTAGGTAATCTGGTCGTCAGTGATGTTGCTTGGATCGCCAGGAATCTGCTCAGAGATTGCCTTCTCTAACTTCACCAGCGGTACCGTGAGAGACGCGTTACCGACTTCAATTTGCTGAACATCGCTAGCTTCACGGACACCGTTGG
>JAAHIC010000969.1 GCA_010671965.1 Leptolyngbya sp. SIO4C5 | reverse complement strand
AAATGCCGGTGCCTGTATCTTGAACCGTGATCATCACATGAGGGCCTGCCTGAGCCTCTGGATGTCCCTGGGTAAGATTTGGCTCCACCCAGACATTTTTAGCAGTCAGGCTCAACTGGCCCCCATCTGGCATGGCGTCGCGGGCGTTGACGCAAAGATTCATCAAGACCTGATGTAGGTGAGTGGTGTCCCCGGTCACCATCCACAGATCATCGGCAACGCTGGCTGAAATTTCAACTGATTTAGGAAATGTGTGCTCAATTAGCTGATTCACTTCAGAAATCAGATTTTCCACGGGTATCATCTGATATTGCCCTTCAATGCCGCGAGCAAATGTCAGTACCTGTTTGACCAATTCTGCGCCTCGTTCGGTGCTGTGGGTCAAAATCTCTAGGAATTCGCTGGTTTTCTGATCAATGTCGGGGATGAGGTGCGGTAGGAGCTTTGCAATTCCTAGAATGGGGGTCAGCATATTGTTGAGATCGTGGGCAATGCCGCCCGCCAAGGTTCCCAAACTTTCTAGACGCTGAGCGCGATAAAACTGAGTTTCGAGCTGCTTTTTGTCGGTTATATCCGTACTCACCACCAAAATGAACTTGGGTTGTCCTTCCTCGTCTCGGACCAGTGTCCACCGGCTCTCTACGACAATGGCCTGCCCGGTTTTAGTAATCTGCTGCAGTTCGCCTTGCCACTCGTTTTCAACGACTAACTTTTGCTGAGCCTCCTCGGCCTGAGTTGACATATCGTCATACAAAAGATCAAAGGAGTTTTTTTCTAAAGCTTCCTCAACCGTCCAGCCGTAGAGCCGTTCGGCTCCCTTATTCCAAAATAGAATTTGGTTTTGTGCATCTCGAACCAGAATGGCGTCGGTGGCAATGTCTAGCAGGGCTGCCTGCTCGCGAATTTTTTGTTCCGCTCGCTTACGTTCGATCGCATAGCGGATTGATCTCACCAGCAAATCACCCGTAATTTGACCCTTGACTAAATAGTCCTGTGCCCCGGCTTGCACCGCCCGAAGCGCCAGGGTTTCATCATTTAGGCCGGTCGTGACGATGATAGGAGTTTCACGCTCTCTTTGCTGCAGCTGCGTGAATGTGGCAAATCCTTGACTGTCGGGTAGAAAAAGGTCTAGCAAGATCAGATCGAAGTCATTTTCTCTGAGGCTGTGTATGCCTTGGCTCAGGCAGTCAGCATAGGCAAAGGTAATGGGCACAGAATCGACTTCTCGCAGCAATTCTTGCAGCAAGCGCCGATCGCCGGGGTTGTCTTCGATTAGCAAAACTTGGATAGGGGTTTGGCTATTCACGCCTTACTCCGACGGCAACTGGACGACGGAAAACCAAAAGTCTTCAATGGACTTGATGCTTTTTGTAAACTGGGCCAAGTCAATGGGTTTGGTAATGTAGCAGTTGGCATAAAGATTGTAAGCGCTCATAATATCCTCTTCCGCCTGAGAGCTAGTGAAGATAATCACTGGAATATGCTTTAAGGCTTCGCTGGTCTTGATCATTTTCAGCACTTCTAGACCGCTACGGCGGGGCAGATTCAAGTCCAGCAGGATTAGATCTGGGCAAGCAGACCGAACATAGCGGGCAGTTCGCTTCAAAAAGGTAATGGCTTTCTCGCCGTCATCCATGACGTTGAGATGGTGACAGATGCGACCTTCCTTCAAGACTTCCTGGGTGAGTCTGATATCACCTGGATTATCTTCTACTAGCAAAATTTCGATAGGTTGCATACCGCCTCCAAAAGTCACGATCAGTTCACGCCTCGCTCTGGAATTGTGAAGTAGAAAGTTGCGCCA
>JAAHIC010000968.1 GCA_010671965.1 Leptolyngbya sp. SIO4C5 | reverse complement strand
TGTTGATGTTTACAACAAGCCAGAATCGCACTTTCTCGTGCTTTTTCTAAATGAACACGAACTTGCTTTGGAAGTGTACGAGGCATTGATGGGCTCTTCAAAAAACATTGTTTTTATACTGCCCGAAACGTCTCCACTTTTTCGCTAAAACTTCTTATGCTAAGAGGCTGGCAGCCATTTGACCTTGAGCACTTACATTTAAATACTAAGTAGTGCCTCCACAGATAGCTTGAGCCGCATAACGGTGAAAGCCAGCGGCGGCAGGCAACCTATATTATTTAACCAAAGATTTTAGACCGTCCGCTGCGCTGAGGTGTTAGACCGTTTACGACGACTTGGGCTTAACCTCGAACTCCATTTTAGAACGGTAGAAGCAAACGTCAAATTCCATAAAAAAGTTCGTCTGTCCTAGAATTAATGGGGCATTGGGGCTTTTAGTCCAGGCAAAGGCTAATTGAACTGGAGCAATATCCCCAGCTTGAACCATTGCGGAGAATGGTGTAGCTGATTGGTTGCCTAAGTTTCCTGCCAGTTGAATGATGGCTTTGCTGTCATCCCAGGTAGCCCCAAGTTGTAGACCCAGTTCATAGGGCATAACATTGACTGTTGCGCCGCTGTCAACTAGACCAAGGGTTTCGACTGTACGCCCCTCGCGACGAAGAATAAGCGGCACCCGTGGAAGACTGTCAAACTCGTTTTGGGAAGGATCAATAGTGGAGTAGCGAAAACGCATGACGATTAGGCCTGATCCGCTTGCTCTAAAGCTTGTATTAACGCAGCGCCCGCCCCAAAGCTGTTATAAGGAGTCGGCAAATCATAGGTTTTGAAGGGTTCCAAGGGAGAGATATCCTCTGCGGTTTCTAAATCCTCTGCCAGAATGCGAATCAGCTTCAGTTTCTCGATGATAGAGAGTTGGCGGATAGATGGTAGAACTTCAGACAAAGTCATAGGTGCCTCTCAGAGGTATCAAGGTTTTACTTTCAAGTGTAAGCTACAGCAGTTAGGCTCGACGTAAGTCCTTCCTATTCTGCTTGTCCTAAATCACCGTATTTGTTAACTATCGAGCGAAGTTCTTCAACAGTTTGGCGAGAAATCGCTCTACGAAAATCAACTGCGCCATGAACAACCTCATTTCGTAATCTTCGCAGTTCTTCAATCTTTTCTGCATCCTGAGGCGAGAAGACGTTTAGACTTAATAATTCTCTCATAGCCATCATGGGTGGTCTAGGTCGTCCACGCAAAGTAGACATACGATCAATATTTTTCTCGCTAAGTGAAGCTATGAGTTTTTCAAAATCAACCCATACAGCTAGAAATTGTCCGAGAAGCAGATGTTCATCTTCAGAAGCAACGGGAATATCATCATTAAACAAATTCCTGAAAAGTAGCTTTGCTAGCTCTGCATAAACTTCTACTTGTTCCCGAGCAACCGTTAACCCATTTCCCTGATGATAAAGCTGATTTCGCAGGCGATGAAACCACTCAATATCTCCAAGATCGATTCCTTCTAGAAGCTCACTGGCATGTTCTTCTAAAGCATCCAGCATTTTTGGGAAACTATCGCTAATTTCAGCAAAATCTCTTCGGGAAATCTGTATGCCTGTCACCCGCTTTGGAAGCCCGAGATAAGTTTTAATGGTTAGTTCAACAGCATTATCGATGCTCAGTAGCGCCAATCGCCGATTACGATCGGAATCCTCGTGCAGGAGTGAAAGGCCATGCTGCAATATTTCTTTAGGCCCAGTCACCCACGGTTGTAATCCCATTGGTTGCTCCACTAGCAGATACTGAAATAATTCGGTCTAAC
>JAAHIC010000967.1 GCA_010671965.1 Leptolyngbya sp. SIO4C5 | reverse complement strand
TGATGAAGAGGCTGAAGTAGAGGATGAAGATTCTCGCCCTTCGCTGTCTCTGCCAGTGACGCCGCCAGTCAATGACGATGACGAAGAAGATAATGAAGCTGATGAAGCTAGTGAAGCTGAGCTATCAGCCTACAGTTTTTCGGCAGATAGCAATGAGGCAGTTCTGGAGAGCGGTTCTTCAAGCGGCGATGATGTAGATGACCTCCTAGGAACTGAAGCTGTTATTAACCAGCCCAATGGTAGACAGACTGACACGCTGATTGGGAGCAGCCTATTCGAGGGCAGTTCATTCAGCCAAGCCGAACTGTTGCCCCGCTCTCGATTCTTCTCCCGGAATTGGGGAAATCTGTACTCTTCTCAAACAGAGGACTTGGCCGCAACTGATGAGTCAGACATTCCGACAGGACGAGAAACGCAAATTTCTCGCTTCATGAACGAATGGAGACAATACTCCCTAGGCACTTCTTCAGAGCCAGAAGTGCTAGACGATGATCTCCTGAACACAGGTGAAATCACCGGCATGAATGCAGCGTCAGCTCTGCTAACGTCAACGCCAAGTGAGGTGTAATACCGACTCTTGGTTTTACAGCTATAGATCAGACCCCTCCCAACCTCCCCTTGCCAAGGGGAGGTGCCGCAGGCGGTGGGGTGCCGATAGGTAGCACTAGTTTATAGAACTGGTATAAGGGGCGAGGATGATTGAGGCTCTGCGCTTAGCACTGGCCCATAGTTAACAGGGCACTATTAGACGGACTAATTACGGCTGCCCCTAGCAGTGCCTACAGCATCGTTGGTGTTGATTTATCTGGGCCGCTACTGCTCTCAGTAGCGGTCTATCCTGTCTGAGAGCCGCTATGATAATATGGTTGACTCTGACAAAAAGCGTTCAAAGTCGAAATACACGTCAAATCTATGTCTTTGGTACAAGCCCGCAAACAAGAAATTATCTCTGACTATCAGGTGCATGAAACTGACACCGGATCGGCAGATGTGCAAGTTGCTATGCTCACCGAGCGCATTAACAAGCTCAGTGCTCACCTGAAGCAAAACAAGAAAGATTATTCATCTCGTCGCGGCCTGCTGCAAATGATTGGTCGCCGCAAGCGCCTGCTAGGCTACATCCAGAAGCGAAACAACGATCACTACCGCGAGCTAATTGGCAAGCTGGGTATTCGCGGCTAGTCGAATTCAGCAGTTTTGTAATATCACCTTAAAGCTCATGGCCTCAGAGTCTAAACGCGATCGCCTACCGTTTGAACCGAGCAGCAATCGCAAAAAGACCGAAAAAACGCCCGCTCAGCCAGCCACCCAGCCAGATAAGGCTGAGAAAAGCAGCGTTTCTAGCTCCAAAAGCACCTCTAGCCGCAAGGCGAGAAAAGCGCGGGATAACGCAATTCCAGAAGTGGTGAGTCAGCGGATGCTACGCCGCATGGCCTTATTTTCTGGCCTACCAACGGCGCTGGGAGTTGCCGTCTTTTTTGGTAGCTACTGGCTGCTAACCCGGCAAATTCTGGAATTTCCCAAGGTGATTGTCCTGCTATCAACCCTGGGATGTTTTGGTTTAGGCGTTTTAGGACTGAGCTACGGCGTTCTGTCTGCTTCTTGGGATGAGGAACGAGTCGGCACCCGCTTCGGGTGGAATGAATTTGGCACCAATTTTGGCCGCATGAGATCTGCCTGGCGCTCAGGTCGGACAGACTCTTCAGAAGTCAATTAGATGGGGTTCATACCGCTGGCTGTTTCCTAATATCCGCTGTAAGTCCTCAGCTAACCAAAGTTTTGGGTTGGCTGAGGACTTACAGCGGATATTA
>JAAHIC010000966.1 GCA_010671965.1 Leptolyngbya sp. SIO4C5 | reverse complement strand
AAAATCCTAGAACGCCAGTATCGCCCGGTCGACTTTATGCCCCTGTGCGATCGCGTGGTGTCTAAGCCCGGCTTTAGCACCTTTTCAGAAGCCTGTCGCTTAGGGCTGCCCGTAGCGACTCTCACCCGTCAGGGCTTTGCGGAAGCAGCGCTGCTGGTGGAGGGCATTCAGGACTTTGCTTTTCATCAGATTATTGCGGCGGCTGATTTCTTTTCGGGTAACTGGGCCTTTTTGCAGCAGCCGCCTCAGCCGCCGCGTCAGCCAGAATCGGTTGATGTCAACGGCAATAGGGCGATCGCCCAGGCAGTTGTCAACTATCTAGCTGGGTAATGGAACCTCAGTTTCGCTAAACTCGACATAAAAACCAGGGCATCACCCCTGAACTCCTGACGTGTTGAGGTAAAGATGATGAAGCGCAGTCTGATCTTCAGTTTTTCACTGCTGACTAATGCGGCTTTAGTGGGGCTACTGGTATTGGTGACAGCGCGACCTCGGCTCAACGCGACGGCAACGGCTTTTGAGCTTTCCGACTCAGCCGGTCTAAAACAGGGACGCAACCTGAGCCGCAATGGCCTGGCGTTTCTCTGCAGCGATCGCCGCGACGACTTTATTGAAACGGGCGCTCGGTTTGTAGAGCTACAGCTCGATTTGGCCCTGAGCCAAAAGGGATTGCTCAATCAGGTCAAAGAGGCATTGCAGAGCAGTACGGCGATCGCCTTTGATGAGTTCTGCGCTGAGCTAGCAATGACAGCCGGAGGGCAAACTGCGCCTGAAAAATTGGCCCTTTATCAGGATCTCTCAGAATCAGCCACCCTCGTTTTTGAACAGGTCCGTCCCAGCTTCGATCGGTTTTATCAGTCGCTTTCCTCGGCCCAGCAGCAGGATCTCGACCAGATGCTCGATCGCCAAAACCGCCAAAACCGCTAGAGCGATAGCCGCCCGGTGGTAATGAGCTGAAGTCCTGCAACAAATGAA
Source organism: Leptolyngbya sp. SIO4C5 (assembly GCA_010671965.1). Taxonomy (GTDB): domain Bacteria; phylum Cyanobacteriota; class Cyanobacteriia; order Phormidesmidales; family Phormidesmidaceae; genus Sphaerothrix; species Sphaerothrix gracilis. The sequence continues at coordinate 842 of JAAHIC010000966.1, read as the reverse complement.
ACCAGGGCTAGAAAGAGCGTCCATAGGCTTGTTGGCTTTAAGATGACGCCGCCGCTGACAAATACCAGTAAAATTCCTAAGCAAAGGACAGCCCAGCCCGCTGAACGAGTCTGACGGGAAAACATCACCATTGCTACGCCGCCAGCGACAGCCAGCACTGAACTTGCTGCTGAAATGTCTCGCCACCAGTAGGGCGAGGTTTGGGTGGTGAAAATAATGTTTTGGCCCAAAAAGTAAATAGAGACAAGCAGAAAAGCGAGACCCAGGATTTTGATCAAAAGTCGCATGACACTAGTTCTAAGTTTTGAGTTTTAACAGCTTTGTATGGCTGGTAAGCAAATAGGTCTGATTCATTTTGACTGCGCTTAATACTCGATTCGTTTCGCTTAAAAGCCGCACTCACCACCGCCTGAATCGCCGCCTGAGTAACCGCCACAGTCACCACCGGAATAGCCACCCCCATCACCGCCGCCCCAGCTCCAGCCGCCGCCGCAGTCGCCACTGCCAGAATCGCTGCCGGAATGGTCATAGCCCCCCGCCGATACGGACGCAGATGAGGAACGGCGGCTACCCCGACGCGATTTTCGTCGCCGCCGATGTTGGCTCGGTTTAGAAGAACTGGTCTCGATAAAACGCCAAATGCCTGCAATAATCAGGCAGCTAAATCCAATAAAGAGGGCGATCGCTCCCTGGCTGACGCTGGTATTGAAGGCGAGCAGGATAAAGCCTCCTCCATATAGGGTGAAAGCGATGGGATTTAGCAGGGAGGTGCGGCCTGCATGACGTTGGCGGCGCTGGCGCTGAGCACGGCGAGCACCGGCGCGCCCAGCCCCCAGGCAAGC
>JAAHIC010000965.1 GCA_010671965.1 Leptolyngbya sp. SIO4C5 | reverse complement strand
GTGAGGAAACGTAGCTTTAGTGACTTATCGAAATCCAGCGCCCACGGTTGATCTCATTATTGAACTCATTGATCGACCGCATCGGCCCATTATCCTGGTTGAGCGGCAGCACGAGCCTTTAGGCTGGGCTTTGCCCGGCGGCTTTGTGGACTACGGCGAAGCGGTTGAAACTGCCGCCTGTCGCGAAGCTCAAGAAGAAACGGCCCTGACAGTCACGCTGGTTGAACAGTTTCAAGTCTACTCCGATCCCAGCCGCGATGCGCGTAAACATACTATCAGCCTGGTCTTTTTGGCAACAGCCACCGGGACACCTCAGGCTGGAGACGACGCTAAAAACCTGGATATTTTCAATCCCTGGGAGTTCCCTAAAGATCTTTGTTTCGACCACGACCATATTCTTAGCGACTATCTGCGGTATCGCCACTACGGTCTACGGCCACGGCTGCAAAATGCTTTTTGAGGAATTGCTTTATACCAATAGCCATCAGATAAAAAAATAGGCTCATGACGGTCAGCCCTTGCCTAAATCTGTCTTTGGATATGGGCGATCGCATCTGCTGACAGATTTCTAAAGATCTAATGATTTTCTGACTTCAAATACCGTAGTTGTTCAAATCTTGGCGTCTGCGCCCGCTATGGCGACCTGTAGCGGCTAAGCTTACTACTATCAGTATCCTGAGTAAGTCGGTACCAACGTGAATTCAATAGGGAACAACCCCAAGCATCCGCCTGACTTTCTGCGTCAGTCTTTTCTGGGGCTGGCTTTGGTATGTCTCACAATCATGCCTCCCTTTGCGCTCAACAATCTGATGCACGGGCGCTATCTGCTAGGAACCGGCGCTTTCATGATTGTCGCTATCTTTGCTTTCAACACCTGGCAAATTATTTACCGCGATCGCTACTACGCTATTCTGACGCTGTTGGGACTCGTGCCTGCGATCCTATTCTTTCTGGCGCTCTCGCTGCGCACCCAGGGAATGATCGGTGTCTTTTGGTGTTACCCTGCTGCCGTTTCCTTCTACTTTATGCTGCCTGAGCGGCGAGCCTGGTTGGCAAACGTCGTACTGCTGCTGATTGTGCTGCCGATGGCCTGGCGCGTTATGGCATATTCCCTCGCTGTCAGAATGGTGGCCACGCTGATAATGGTCAGCGTTTTTTCAGCTATTTTTGTGCGCGTGATTACCATGCAGCAAAAGAAGCTTCATCTCCAAGCCATTACAGATGTCCTCACTGGTCTTTTCAACCGGACGCTACTGCACGAGACGCTAGATCAGGCCGTTGAGCAGAGTCGGCGGCAGAAGATTGCAATGACGCTGATTGCGCTAGATATCGATCACTTCAAGGCAATCAACGATACTTTTGGTCATGATGTCGGCGATCAGGTTTTGCGCCGATTAGGCAATTTGCTTAAACAGAGGATCCGGCGAACCGATCGCGCCTTTCGGCTAGGCGGAGAAGAGTTTTTAGTGCTGCTCTTTGGCGCTAATCCAGAGGAAGCCCAGCAGGTGGCCGAAGAACTCCGTCACCTGATTGCACAGCTGCCGCTGCTGCCAGATCGCTCAGTGACGGTAAGTATTGGGATAGCCACGCTGCAGCTAGGTGAAAGCTGGTCACAGTGGATGAAGCGCAGTGACAAAAATCTCTACTGTGCCAAGGCTAACGGACGTAATCGGGTAGTAGCTTAGCGCTGGGTTATCTATGGCGAGCGACTTGGGCAAAACTGAACAGCGAGTGGCTTTGGTCACGGGGGCAACTTCAGGGATTGGCTTGGCAATTGCCCAGCAGCTCGCTGCAGACGGTTTTGCGATTGCTTTTCATTCTGTCT
>JAAHIC010000964.1 GCA_010671965.1 Leptolyngbya sp. SIO4C5 | reverse complement strand
CACCGGGAACATTTGCTTCAACGCCTGTTCTCCCTTCATCGTGACCAACTACCGCCGCCATACCCTTGCTGAAGGCGCTTACTTTTTCACTCTAGTGGCCCATTAACGTCGCCCATAGCTTTGTTCATCCCTGGCGCGCAATATACTTTGGGCAGCCTTCAGCTACGTCAAAACTGCCTATCCATAGCAAAAACGCCATAACAAAGGGTGCCTCACCTAAGCTAATGAAGCACCCAGCGAGAATTAAAGTGCTGATTCCGGCAGCTCCGGTGGCTCGGCGTCGAACCACTTGCGATAGATTTCGGCATAGGTGCCGTTCTCAATCAGCGTATTTAGGGCCTCATTTACAGCCTCTACGTTCTCAGACTCACTAGGCAAGGCAATGCCATAGTACTCCTCCGTCAGCAGCTCACCCACGACCGTGAGGCCGTCGAGATTGCCAGAGGCGATCGCGTCTAAGGTCACAGGCGCGTCGTTGATCACCGCATCCACGTTGCCGTTAGACAATTCTTGCAAAGCCAGCGGCGCCGAATCAAACGTAGTCAGCTCGGCACCGGAAATTTCCGCCGCTTTTTCCGCTCCGGTCGTGCCAATTTGGACAGCAATCCTCTTGTCTTCTAAATCTTCCAAGGAAGTGATCGCCTCAGCCGCCTCATCGCGCACCGCGATCGCCAAACCGGCCTTAAAATAGGGCCGCGAGAAATCGACGGTTTCTTCCCGCTCCTCGGTGATAGTCATAGCGCTGATGGCCGCGTCTACGGTACCCGCCTGCAGCGCCGGGATGATGCCGTCAAAGGGTAAGCTCTCGAACTCAACGTCTAGGCCAGCTTCCTGCCCAATCGCCTCCATCAGGTCAATGTCGAAACCTTCTAACTCGCCTGAAGCCGACTGAGACTCAAACGGCGGAAAGGCTGGCTCTGTCGCCACGCGAAAAGTACCGTCTGGGCTTTCGCTGGTAGCTGCGCCCGGTTCATCTGTGGCCGCAGGTTCGCTATCGCCACCACCACAGGCCGTCACGACCAAAGTGGCGCTGAGTCCCAGCACTAAGCTCTTGACAAAGCGAGATCGGCTGATATTCACCATCATATTTGACCCGTTCTCCTCACATTAAGTTTTGGTTAACTAAGCATTCTAGACGCGATCGCCTCTAATGTCCTAGCGCATTCTTTCAGTTCGGCACAGCCAGCTAGCATACAGAACATCACAGTCGTTAACCCAAATACGGTCTGAGCTCAGCCGGGGTGCTATGCTAGCTGCCAGCCTCTGGGCGTCAGCCCGATTCTCTCAGGAGAGTAACGCCATGCCTCACGATATGCCCGCCATTCTATTTAGAAATTTAGAGAAGAATTATGGCGCTTTGCAGGTGCTGCGGGGTATCAGCGGCCAGATTCATCCGGGGGAAGTGGTGGCGATCATTGGGTCTTCTGGCTGCGGCAAGAGTACGCTGCTGCGCTGCTTCAACCGGCTAGAGCAGATCAACGGCGGCCAGCTTGTGGTCAACGGTATTGATCTCTCTAAACCAGATCTCAGCCGCAAATATCTGCTAGAGCTGAGGGCTAAGGTGGGCATGGTGTTTCAGCAGTTCAACCTGTTCCCGCACATGAGCGTAGTGGATAACCTTTCTTTAGCGCCGCGCAAAGTGCTGGGCAAGTCTAAAAAGGAAAGCCGCCAAACCGCCGAATTTTACTTAGACAAAGTGGCGCTGGCTTTTTCAGACAGCCCCACTTTGTCTAAGTAAAATTCGGCGGTTTGGCGGCTTTCCTTTTTAGACTTGCCCAGCACTTTGCGCGGCGCTAAAGAAAGGTTATCCACTACGCTCATGTGC
>JAAHIC010000963.1 GCA_010671965.1 Leptolyngbya sp. SIO4C5 | reverse complement strand
TGCTTGAAGCCGCTGAAACAGAGCAAGCTCAAGTTGCACTGCCCCAGCCGCCAGTCAAGGCCAAGCAAAAGGTAACGCAGCCGGTTTATGCGTCCTTCTAGCTATCCCTTAGATACCGTAGCCCAGAGCTAAATCAAAAGAAATCTGGTAACCAGGGAGAAGTCTTTGCAAAGAGCTGGTCGGCGATCGCTCTCGTAGATTCATCTCCCTCTAAATATCCGGCATAGTATAGCTGCGTCGCTGAAAACAGGCCGCTATACAGCGGAGCCAAACTGGCTGAGGTGAGCTGCAAAGCGCCATGTCCGCCTAGTTTAACGTGGCCTTGCCCCTGCGTTACAGACAGCACATAACGCCCGGTGTTAGCAGGCAAATGCTCATCGGTCACTGCCAAATGTAGCTCAGCGTCTAAGCCAGTAGGATAGCCGCGTAGGGTTAGCGCCTGGGGCAGGTTGATAATGCGCAGCAGCCAGCGATCGGCAAACCGAGGCGTGGCTGGCTGCTCTGGTAAGGTTAGCGTCAGCAGATCGATTGGGCCGCTCTGCCAGCGAATTGTTTTGACGATTGAGCGATGGGAGGCCAACAGCGCCCAAAGAGTTTGGGTGGCCGCTTGCGTCAAAACAGCCCAGTCTTTGATTTCCAAGCAGGTTCCCTGCGGCAGACGCTTCTGCTCAAAAATAACGTAGCCCTGAGGGTTCTCAGCGGCACCCAAACGATAAGCATACACGGGGCCGTCCCCTGCCTCTGGCTGTAAACGCTGCCAGAAATAGGGATGGCGATCTAGATGACCGCTGTGGCGCGGTGCCTGCTGGTTATAGACCTGCTGTAGTTCTTTGTTGGTAAGAGCAACTGGCTCAACCGGCAAAACAGGCTTGGTAATGTCAATGCGATCGCTCTCAATTTGCCAGCCACAATAGCTACCGCCTTGTTCATAGCCCACCTGCCGATAAAGCCGCTGCACTGCCGGATACAGCACCGAAAGCACTGTTCCTTGCTCAAAGAGATCTTCAACCGTATGCTGCATCAGCGTGATGGCCGCCCCCTGATTGCGACACTCTGGGGCGATCGCCACTGCAGCAATCCCCGTCATGGGAATTCTGCGCCCGTGAAACCACTGCCCCATTGGAATTTGCGCCAGTCCGCCTAAGAAAGTATTGTCTCGATAGAGCGCCCGTAAATTTGGGTTGCCAATTCGCCGCAGGTAGCTGGCGATCGCCGTCGGCGTCTCTACAAAGCACTGAGCCATTACGCTTGTTAGCGGTTCTACTGCATCTACAGCAGCCAATGAGAGATATTGAAACGTCATGTCTAGCGATCGCCTCCTTCAATTAAAACCTTGAGAACCTGGAAGATATTGCTGTTTTTTAGCCAGAAGCCGTAATCGCCATGAAAAATAGAAAGTGGCAGGGATGCGCTACCGTTAATTTTAATGAGCCTTTGTATTAATCCTCAGTGTCGTCAGCCGGATCATCCAGGTAATAGCAGCAGCCAGTTTTGCCAGAGCTGTGGCTCTGGACTCATGCTGCAAAATCGCTATCGCGTCATGCGGCTGATCAGCAGCGATAGCGGCTTCGGCAAAGTCTACGAAGCCTACGAGCGCAGCGAACCGAAAATTCTCAAAGTTCTCAAAGCAGACTTTAACCATAACGCCAAGGTCATCGATTTATTTCAGCAAGAAGCCAGAGTGCTAGGCCAGCTTCAGCATCCTGGCATTCCCCAGGTTGAAGCAGACGGATATTTCACCTTCATTCCTTCTGACAGCAGCCAGCCACTGACGCAGATTCGGTCCGTCGATTTTCTCCATGATGATGCAGTGCAGTGGCTGGCA
>JAAHIC010000962.1 GCA_010671965.1 Leptolyngbya sp. SIO4C5 | reverse complement strand
AAGCAGATCAAGATGTGGTGCATCAGTTTGTATCTGTGTTTAGGCAGTATCCTTCACGTGAGCGGGTTTAATCCGACACGGTGCTGGCGAGCCACCTGTAGAGTTTTGAGACACGTTTTTGATCAACCCTGCTTTTCAGCGGTTTGATCCGGCGAAAATCTCTCTATAACTGTGAACTATGTTAAGCAAGATAGACGGTCAGCGCTTACAAAAGTGCCTTAAAGTTTTTGATTTAGTTCCCGATCGGCCTGCCTCTAAAACCTGGCTGCCCTCTTTAGATGGATTACGAGCGATCGCGGTTATACTTGTGTTCTTAGAGCATGTCACTGGCAACGTGTTAGAAAGTAGCTCAGGTGATCGGACTTTGACTACTTTTTTTAACTTTGGTCATGCAGGCATGGGACGCTCTGGCGTCTATTTATTCTTCGTATTAAGCAGCTTTTTGTTAACCAGCCAGTTGCTACGACCGAGTGTCAAATTTCGCAGTTTCTCTTTGTGGATAAACTACGGATTCAAGCGATTTATTCGCATTTATCCGCTTTATCTGTTTGTTCTCCTAGTCTACGTCGTATTTCCAAGCTTCAAATACAGCTTTCATGATCTGGCTGCTCATCTGGCACTACAGGCAGCCGGAAATCATTTTTGGACAATTCCAGTGGAAGTCAAGTACTACTTTATTCTGCCGGGAATTGCCTGGTTAATCAGTAAGCTGACACAGCGCAGCTTGTCGCTGGCAGTTCTGACGATGTTTAGTTTGATGCTGATTAGCGAGCTGATAGAAGCTACTATTTGGACATCGGCTCGGCTTTCGGTTTTGCCTCACCTATCGATTTTCCTCATCGGCTCTCTAGCCGCACTGATCCATAGCCAACTGCTTAATCAGGCTGAGCAGCCGGGTCGCGTTAAAACTGCGATGGAAGTCTTATCGATTCTAGCTGTATTAGGCATTGCCATCAGTCTGCAGACACAGCCGGTTCATCTCGCTTGGTTGTGGTTGTTCGGAAGTGAAATGCCTATGGTTGCAGATAATCACTGGCTCTATCAGCTACACGGCCTGCTCTGGGCTGTCCTGCTAGTCTGTCATTTACACGGTCGTGGCTGGATCAGCCATGCCCTCAGCTGGAAGCCGCTTCGCTACATCGGCGTAGTCAGCTTTGGTATCTATCTCTGGCACATCGCGGTTTTGGGCTACCTTGACGCTCATTTAACGCTACCTGGCTTTGCCAAGGTGGTGGCGATCGCAATTGTGACGGTGGCAGTGGCCACGGTCACTTATATCACAATTGAAAAACCTACCCTGCGGTTACGGCTACTTAGACCGCCTTCAGCCTCTCTGGCCTACAAATAGTTTTTCTGGCTGGATTTCCTTTTCTAACTTTTAGCAGCTCAGGAGTTACCACTTATGAAATCTCTCATTCTCAGTACCTCTGATATTGAAGGGGGTGCTGCCAGAGCTGCCTATCGCCTGCATCAGGGATTGCGGTCAGTGGGAGCGCCATCCCAAATGCTGGTTCGCGCTAAGCTGAGCCGCGATCGCTCAGTAATTGCGGAAAAGTCATTGCTGACGAAGCTGGGGCCTCAGATGAACGGCAGAGCGGTGCGGAAATATCCTCAACGTAATCGGATGATTTCGGCTCAGTGGTTTCCCGATGCGATCGCCAAGCGCGTTGAGCAAATTAATCCCGACATTGTCAACCTTCACTGGGTTTGCAACGGTTTTGTCAAAATCGAGACGCTAGCTCGGCTGAAGCGGCCTCTAGTCTGGACTTTACAGGACATGTGGCCGATGACGGGTGGCTGTCACTATAGTGAAGGTTGACAATATCA
>JAAHIC010000961.1 GCA_010671965.1 Leptolyngbya sp. SIO4C5 | reverse complement strand
TTGATGGCCCGAAGGGGTGACGAATTCTGCAACCTGCCAAATCCAACCGGTGGAGTTCGCCTTGCGAACCAGATCGCCGATGTTGATTAATATCGCGGAAGGCTATGGACGAGAATATCGAAACGAATACATTAGATTTCTTTAGATTTCTGCGGATTGCTCAAGGTTCTCTCAAAGAACTAGAAACTCATCTTCTGCTTGCCGTGCGGGTTGAACTAATCACAACAAAAACAGCTCAACCAATCCTCGCTCAATGCGAATCTACCGGTAAATTGCTGCGTGCCCTCCTCCGCGCTCTCCATAAAAATCAATAACCCTACTCCCCTATTCCCCACTCCCCTCATTCCCCACTCCCCTACTCCCCTATTCCCCACTCCCCACTCCCCCTTGACCTAACAGGTGTGATGATAACGAACGAAATCCGAACCATAGGCGAGTGATAGCTGCTCCGGGGCGAGGGCATGATCGGGAGGTCCCTGGCACAGCAGTCTCCGGTTCATGCAGAGAACGCGATCGCAGTTGCGACGCACCATATCCAGGTCATGAGAAATCTGCAAAATGGCCCAGCCTTGTTCCTGCTTCAGCTGATAGAGCAACTGATAAAAATCAGATTCACCGCGCACATCCAAACCTGCCGGAGCTTCATCCAAAATCAGCAGGGAGCGGGGACGAACCAGACAATAGGCCAGCAGCACCCGTTTGGTTTCCCCGCCTGATAAGCTACTGACTAGCTGATTGCGCAGGTGCCAGACCTCTACTTGGGTCAATGCGGCTCGCACGGCATGACGCCGTTCCCGGCCGCCAACCCACGGCAGTTGGGGCCCTACCCGGTCCCAGCCCAATCCCACCAGTTCCAACACAGTGACCGGGATACGGCGATCGAACAAAAAGTTCTGCGGCAGGTAAGCAATCTGCTGTCGCACCACAGCCGGGAGATGCCCCTTGGCGGACAATGGCTGACCCAGTACCGAAACCTGCCCCGCCTGGTGTGGCACAATGCCCAGCACCGCCTGAATCAGGGTACTTTTTCCGGCTCCGTTAGGGCCAATGATTGCTGTGTCGGTCCCGGCAGGTACCGTAAAGGACATCTCCTGCACCGCCGGGTGAGTCCCGCGATACACCGTCAATCCCTGCACTACTAAAACCGGATCGTTCAAGCGCTCACCCCGACTGCACCCAGAAAATCACCAATCAGAACCGCAAGCCCACCCGCTGGGGCACGACGGCCACAGGTTGGGGCACCCAGAGCGGCAGCCATGCCTGCTCGGAGGACGCAAAGGAAGCCGCAAGATTGTCGGCGTTCTGACGCATTGTGCTCAGGTAGTAGTCAGGCTGAATCGCCTCGGCAGGGCCGGTTTCAAGGGGGTCAAACACGCTGACCTCAATGTCGAGGTCATTGGCGATCGCATCAAAAGATTCCTGCCCGGCCTGGGGTTCGGTTAGGATCGTCTTCAGCCCTTCTGCCTGCACCGTTTCCATCACTTGCTTCACATCTTCAGGCGAGGGACTCTCTTCAGGAATGCCTACCAGCGTTTCGGACTGCAGCTCATAGCTGTCGGCAAAATAAGCGGCAAAGTCATGGAACACTACAAAGGTTTGTCCCGCAAAGGGAGCGAGCGTTTCGGTGATTTCGGTATCTAGAGTCTCTAGCTCGGCGATGAAGGCTTCAGCGTTAGCGGTGTATTCGGCTTCACCGTCTGGATCAGCGGCAATCAGCCCATCTCGAATGGTTTCCACCTGTTCGATCGCCCGCTTGGGATCTAACCAAACATGAGGATCG
>JAAHIC010000960.1 GCA_010671965.1 Leptolyngbya sp. SIO4C5 | reverse complement strand
TGCGACTAAAGAGGTCAGCCCAGAGCTGTCAATGAAGTTGACCTGGCTGAGATTGACGACGACGTGGGGACTAACCCGCGAAATACATTCCTGCAGCTTCAGCCGAAACTGCCAGGCGGTTGTGATGTCCAGTCGGCCCGAAGGCGTCAGGACAATCACAGTTTTTCCATCATCAGTTGTCAGTGTTTTTTGATCCATGTTCGAGTCGCCACTTTCTCCTATGGAGATTACAGACTCCCTGCAATCAAATTGGTTACCTAGCGCCAGCCGCTTTGACGAGCTGATGTTGGCGGCTGGTACCCATTGACGCAAAAGATACAGCCTTAAGTTGCCCAGATGATATCAAAAATGAACGCTAAGTTCTTTGACGAACTTTTGTTGTGACTGAGTTCCGTCTCTTTACCCGGCTAGACAGCGCCGACCTGTTGCCCACTGACTAACTTGACCAGTTGACCCAGTCCTGAGGCTGCAGAAAAATGTCGTAGAGCTTAGCTTCTGGCGTTTCCGGCTGCACTGAGTAGTTGTATTCCCAGCGCACCAGCGGCGGCAGAGACATCAGGATTGACTCGGTACGACCGTTGGTCTGTAAGCCAAAAATGGTGCCCCGGTCATAGACCAAGTTGAACTCTACATAGCGACCCCGGCGATAGAGCTGAAAGTCGCGCTGGCGATCGCTGTAGTCAAGGTCTTTACGCTTTTCAATAATGGGGACATAAGCAGGCAGGAAGGCGTTGCCGCACTCCTGCACGAAGGCAAAGAGGTCTTCCCAGTTACGGGTGGGCAGCTCGCCAATTTTCTGGCTGTACTGGGCTGCCTGCCCTTTGTCATCGGGGCCGTGATAGAGATGGCCTTGGCCGTCCTGATAGTCGAAGAATATACCGCCGACGCCTCTGGGTTCCTGGCGGTGCTTGAGATAAAAGTACTCATCGCACCAGCGCTTGAAGACGGGATAGTATTCCTGATGATGGCGATCGCAGGCCGCTTTCAGGGTTTGGTGAAAATGTACTACGTCTGCTTCAAAGGGGTAGTAGGGGGTCAAGTCAATGCCGCCACCAAACCACCAAACCGGGCCAGCCTCAAAGTAGCGATAGTTGAGGTGAACTGTCGGCACGTAGGGATTGTGGGGGTGGAGCACCATCGAGGTGCCTGTGGCGTAAAAGCCGTGTCCGGCGGCTTCTGGGCGCTGAACCAGAATGGAGGGTGGCAAACTCTTGCCCCAAACCTCAGAAAAGTTGACGCCACCTTGCTCAAAAATGCCGCCCTGCTTGATCACCCGCGATCGCCCGCCGCCCCCGTCTGGGCGCTCCCACTGGTCTTCCTGAAACGTACTTTGACCATCTAGGGTTTCTAGCTGCTGACAAATGCTGTCCTGTAACGTCTGCAGTGCTTGACTCACTCGCTGCCGAGAATCCTGGGGTGGCAGAGTAGATGACTGGCTAGAGAATTTTGGGAGTGAAGATGTCATAGGTGCCGACGCAGAATGTTACCTACAGTAAAAATTACCAAGCAGCCCCCTACAGTTGATGAAAAGATTTGTGACGCTGGGGAGCAGACCGCGCCAGCTTTAACTGCAAGTTTTTGCAGATCAGAGCGCAACCATAAGCCAATTTAGCGCATTAATCCCATCAGGTTGAGGCAGTCAAAATTTTAGATAAGATTGCGCCTACAGCTACAGGTCAATTGCCATCATGGATAATCATTAAAAGACTAAAATTAGAGGATCCTCAAATTTCTTGCTTCTGCCATCGAGACAGTATCCATGAATTGCTTTTGGTTGAAACGGATGCAAAGCTGCATTCAGGAAATTTCTCGCCAGCCTCAAGATCGGGA
>JAAHIC010000096.1 GCA_010671965.1 Leptolyngbya sp. SIO4C5 | reverse complement strand
AAAGTTTATTGGCAACTACCCCTGAATCGTTTAGCTATGACAGAGCAATGGCATTTTCGGAACTGGGCGACCAGCTCTTTGATGAACTTGCCGCGCGCATAGGAACGCATCGGGAATATAGGCTGCTGTTCGAGCATCGGTTGCAGCCTGATTTATTTGCTCAAATCCGACTGGCAGCGGCTAGCTATATTTCCGCTGTCCTAGAAAGTCCTCATCTTTTATCTGAGGCAGAAATGATTTCTCAGCTTCTGGAGGCTAGGCAGAAGGGGCAGTTGCCCAACTATTTAGGGACTGGATTGCTGATGCCCAAGCGAGAGCATATCCTAGCCTTCAACGCTCTGCAGAGAAGTGTGGGCGATGCCTTTTCTCAACTAGGGGCCAATGATCTGATTGATGCGGTGGACTTGCCGGTTAACCTGCGGATGGTGTTTGGAGAAACCCATCCTGACGTGATGAAAATTCCCTTCACCAGCATGAAACGTCACAGCGATGTTTGGAACGGGGTGCATCCAGATGCCACAGTTGTTGTGCTGCCGCTATTTGGGGATATCGATAATATTACGATTGAGGCGGGTGAAATGCCCCGCGAGCTAGAGCTACCCTCTATGCGCCTCATGTCTGACTTCAACGAGGGCGCCGATATTCCTATGGTTGTTGCTTATGAAAACGCGAGGCTGCAGCACGGCACTTTGTACTTTAATGATGCTCGCGGTCTGCATCAGACGGTGCGCCGGGTTTCTAGCGGTCTGAGAATTTCCATTGACTTTCGCTTTCGCCGCAAGTTCAATGAAAAATATCGATCAATGATTCCAGCCGAGGCTATGACACCGCCTGTCGGTCAAGCACTCGAACAAGATATGAGCGTACCCTATCAGGACTGGCTGAAAGCTGGTAAAGAGACGCTGCTGGTGTTTGATGAAACGATGGCAGCAGCCCGCCAAGCCCGGCAGGCTGGCAATAATGTTCCACTTTATATCCGTAATTATCGAACAGTGAGTTTGTTCGAGAGTTAATCTGACTCAAAATCTAAGCGCTGAGTATTTAACCGAGTTTTTGAGGCCAGTAGAGATATATAGATCTGAATCTCAAAAACCCGGTTTTTATTGGCTGAGCCTATTCGCTATAGGACGCTAGAATTTGCTCTTTGATCCTGTCTGGTACCGGATCGAGGTGGTCATACTTCCAGTTAAAGAAGCCGACTCCCATCGTCAGCGATCGCAGTTCTAGAATCAGCGTTTGCAGTTCTGCCTCTGGCAGATAGCCGGAAACGCAGTCCCAGCCCTGCCACTTAGCCTTGGCCTCATAGCCCAAGATCTGACCGCGCCGACCGCTGATCAGCTTCAGGACGTTGGAGGTAAAGCTGTTGGGCACTGAAATTTCCACCGTGGCAATTGGCTCTAGCAGGGTTGGCTCACACGCCTGTAAGCCCTCCTGCATGGCAATTCTAGCTGCCTGCTTGAATGCCTGCTCCGAGCTATCTACCGCATGGTATGAGCCGTTGGTGAGCACGACCTCCACGTCTACTACCGGAAAGCCTAGCGGTCCGTGGCTGAGAAACTCCCGCACCCCTGTCTCCACGCTGGGAATGTACTGCTTCGGCACCACACCGCCAACAATCGTATTGCTGAAGCTGAAGCCCTCACCGCGATCGCGCGGTTTAATATCCAGATAGACATCGCCAAACTGGCCGTGACCGCCGGTTTGGTGCTTATAGCGTCCGTGGATGGCAGCTTTGGCCCGGCGAATAGTTTCCTTATAAGGAACGCGGGGGGCATGGGTGCTCATCGGCAGGTTGTACTTGCGCTTTAACCGATCGAGGGCAATCTTCAGGTGCATTTCGCCCTGGCCCCAGAGAATCACCTCATGGGTGTCGCCGTGCTGCTGCCACACCAAAGACGGATCTTCTTCTAGCAGCTTGTTCAGAGCACCGCTGAGCTTTACCTCGTCGCTACGATTTTCTGGCGCGATCGCCAGCGCATAGACCGGATCTAAGCGCTCAGCTTTAGGCAGCGCCGCTTCTGGCTGGCCGTCGCCGTTCGTCAAAGTATCGCCGGTCTGGGCATTTTCTAAGCGAGCAACCGCCACAATTGAGCCAGCCTCGGCTGTTGTCAGACTTTGCTGCTGCTGGCCCATGAGATGATAAATACCGCCCATGCGCTCACCGTTGAGGCTGTCGCCATCCCGCAGTGCTCCCTGCCATACTCGCACCAGGGAGAGTTTGCCGCCCTGCGGTGTGTAGTAGGTTTTCAGCACCTGCGCCAATACGTCATCGGCAGCCTCAAGGCTGCGTCGCGCCGCCGTCACTTCCGGTTCGGGGGCTTCTTTCAGCAGCGCGTCTAGCAGCGGGCGCACGCCGTAGTCTTGATTGGCCATGCCCAAGAATACAGGCACAATGAGGTCAGCCCCCAGCTCCATTTTCAGGTCTTGAATGATTTCTTCCTGGGGCGGCTCAATTTCTTCGATCAGTTCTTCTAGCAGGTGATCGTCAAAGTCGGCTAGGGTTTCTAACATTTCGGTGCGGGCCGCTTTTTCTTCTGCCTGTAGCGAATCTGGCAGGGGCACAGGGTCAGCCGGGGCACCGGAATGATAGTGATAGGCTTGCTCAGTTACGAGGTCGATAAAGCCTACCAGTTCCTGTTTTTGACGAATTGGATACTGGTGGGGCACGATGGGGCGGCTAGAGACGGTCTTGAGGGCGTCGAGAATAGCTGAATAGCTGGCCGTGGCCCGATCCATCTTGTTGACAAAAATCCAGTGGGGAATTTCCCACTCGTCTAAAAACTGAAACAGTGGCGATAGGGTCAGGACTCGGTTGGGATCGGCTTCGCAAACCACCACCGCCGCGTCTACGCCAATCAGCGCATTGTAGGTTTCCTGCGGCAGCTCTACGGAGCCGGGACAGTCTAGAAACGTAAAACGAATGCCGCCGTACTCAGTACTGGCGGCATTAATTTCTACACTCATTTGGCGATCGCGGGCTTCTGGCGTACCATCCCCGACGGTGTTGCAGTCTTCAACTCTGCCCTTGCGAGAAATGGCTGCTGTGACATGAAGCAGACTCTCTAGCAAAGTGGTTTTACCGCTAGAATAGGGACCCACAATCGCCACGTTTCGTGATCCCGATAATGCTTTCTGGGTCATAATTCGCCCCTTATATTACTAAGAAACAAAAAGCAGAAGCCATCTCGCTCTTTGCAGCGCGATCGCCCCAGCCAGGAACTTTACAGTGATCCCGGCCTGCTTTAGCCTCAGATTAACCTGTTCATAACCTAGAAAATTGACCCGTTTGAAAAAGTTTATCTAGCTAAGAAAAGTAAGGCGGTATTGCGGTTTATATCGCAAAGTTTTCAATTGGACATATTGTGAACGCAGCCGGAATAAACCAGGGCCGACATTGATTTATCCTCAAGGCCGCCGTAGTGCCTTTATTTCTAACTGTCTCTAAGCGCTTAAGTAACAGGTCAAGGCAATCGGAGAAATAGCCGTTTGATACAGGTTTAATTTGGCTAAATCAACTGATCCCCTGTGGCCGCGGTTCAAAAGGAAACGGACAGCCCAGAATTACCCGTCTACAAGCATACCTGCCTTTTCACCGCTCAAAAGTATTCTTCTATACCACAAATATGCCAGAAAATCGTTTTTGTAAGCTTTTCTTTAACTTTTAGGAAGTTTGTGTTAGCTTACTGTAGGCAAGGTTTTTTATACCTTAGCTAAATATTGCAAATACGGTTTTCCTCACTACGCATAATGACCAAGACGACCTCGGCGGTTAAGGCTTTCATCGCCTCCTACAGCAGTGGGCCTTTGACGTACCAGAACTTAGAGAGTGCCGTTGAATCTATTTGTTGCAGCCCCCAATTTAGAAAACTACTGCTTTCATTAATTAGTAGTTCTGCTTTCTCTGAAGCTCTTGGTAGCGAATTTGCTTCAGTAGGGGCTATTAAAGGACTATCAGCCTGTCGCAGACTGCGCAGCGGTTTGAACTTTTCACTCCGTCACTTTTTCAGCTTACTAGCTGAAATGCTGTCAGCTTTTGATTTAGCTGCAGGTATGGAATGGTCAAAGTTTGTTCAGCGCCTGTACGCATCTGACTTGGGCCAGCAAAAGCTCTTAGATACGCTGCTGAACAGTCCTGAAAAGACCTTCTACTCAGAGTTGGCAAATCAGCTAGTTGCCACCAATCCGCACGCGATTTATCCCACATCTAGCTATCGCCAAAGTCGCGGCTACGTGGTGAGCACTGATGACGATCAGGCTGTAGAGGCGGTGATGCACTCCAGCACGTTCACCTCAATTCGCGTAGTTGAGAACTCTTTGAATCCAGAAGAAGCGCTGTTGAGAGATGTCTATCGGCCATTAGGACGCTGCGTTTGCCTGATTGACCAAAATGTTGAGCGCTTTTATGGCGAACAAGTTGAGCACTATTTCCATCACCACGGGATTCGGCTAGATAAGCTAGTCTACCGGGCAATGGAAGTCGATAAAGGCATTCATACCGTTGAGCGGATGCTGGGGGACTTCAAGCGCCTAGGCGTTTCTCGCAATGAGCCGGTACTGATTGTGGGGGGTGGGGTTCTCACGGATACGGGAGGCTTGGCCTGTGCCCTTTACCACCGCAACACGCCCTATGTCATGCTTTCCACCTCAATTGTGGCCGGGATTGATGCTGGGCCTTCTCCTCGGACCTGCTGCGATGGCTTTGGCTACAAAAACCTGTTCGGGGCCTATCATGCCCCTGTGCTTTCAGTTACCGATCGCTCCTTCTTCAAAACCCTGCGGGCAGGCTGGCTGCGCCACGGCATCGCTGAAATTATCAAAATGGCGACGGTTAAAAACGCCGAGCTGTTTGCCTATTTAGAACAGGCTGGCCCACGGCTCATCACTACGCGCTTTGGCACGCTGAACTGCGAGCCAGGAGATGAGATGAGCCAGCTTTCTCAGAAAATTCTGGGCGCGGCTATGCGCAGCTACGTCGAGGCTGAGTATGACAACCTCTACGAAACCCATCAGTGCCGTCCCCACGCCTATGGGCATACCTGGTCACCTGGTTTTGAAATTGAGGCGGGACTGTTACACGGTCATGCGGTGGCAATCGGCATGGGCTTTGGCGCTTACCTGAGCTACCGCCATGACTGGATTAGCGTTGATGAGTTTCATCGGATTCTGCGGCTGATTAGCTCTTTTGGCCTTAGCCTCTGGCATGATGTTCTACTCAACCAAGAAACTCTCTGGGCTGCGCACGAGAAGATGGTGCAGAAGCGCGGCGGCAACCTGGCTGCTCCGCTGCCCAAAGGGAAAATTGGTGCCTGCGGCTATCTCAATAGCCTGACCCGCGAACAGCTCTATCAGGCGATCGCTGAGTACCAGCAGGTCTGCGCTGACTTGCCTAGAAAAGGAGTGGGCATTGAGCCGCTCTGCGCCGATGTAGGGCTAGAAGATCCCTCAACGGTGGCGCATCACATTCCCCTGTCGTCTGCTGAGGTGTATACCGAAGCTCCAGAGGAACTGGCTTCAGAAGAATTGCTGTCGGGTGTTTAGGAGGGCTAGCTGTGTCACAAGACGTTTTCGACTTTGTTATCCCGCTCTACCGGGTGCGCTGGAATACGCGAGCGGTGCTAGAGGGCATTACTTCTCACTACGAGCCGCGCCAGATTCATATCATTACGCCGGCAACCGAGGCGCGATCGCTGCGGGAGCAGGTCACCGGCTGGCAGGTTTCGCCAATCTGTGTACATGAGGAAGAATTTTTCTTTCAAAAAAACTGCGGCCTCACCAAAGATGAAATCTGCGCGGAACTGGATTTAGGCAAATCTCTGTATACGCCTGGCTGGTTCTATCAGCAGCTCTTGAAGCTGGGAGCCTCCGAGGGGATTGATGATCTGAGCGAGTGGTACGTGGTCTGGGACAGCGACCTGCTGCCAGTAAAAACCTGGCCCCTGATCCGCCAAGAGAAGGCCGCTATTCAGCGCACCTTTGCACTGCTGCAGCACAAGCAGTGGGGCAACCCACAAATTGTCTCTACCTGGGACAAGTGGATTCGCTCAGTGCTGGGAGTAGAACCCCTGACTGACCATGAAGGCACGTTTGTGCCCCATCATATGTGGTTTAAGCAGTCACACCTAAATTCCTTTAAGCAGCAGCTCAAACAGTATTTTCAGTCAGATGATCACTGGCTATTGCTGATGATGCGCTCAGCCAACGAGCTAGGCACCTTCAGCGAATACTGGGCCTATGTTTCCTGGGTAGCCGCAACAGCACCGGCTGACCTGGTGTTTCATCCCTATGAGCATTACGGAGTGACCACCGAGCGATTTTTTGACGACGGGACAGGGCTGTTTTCAGCCACGCTGAAGCAGCAGTTGCAGGCGCTGCCGGAGGTGAGCGATCGCTTTACGCCTTCCTATGCGGAACTGGCCAATTTTATTCAGGCTCAGTACGGATCAGAGGCGCTGCCCTCTTCCCTCTCATTTGAGAGTAGCCCCCGCCATCTCAAAAAAGATGAGCAGAACATGCATATTGAGGAGCTGCGATCGCGCTGGAATCCTCGCGTAGTGGCCTCGCAGGCGAGCTGACTTGCCCCACTGGCGTATTAGGGAACCGCTGGAAGACACAATTAGGGAGACGTGAAAAGCTCTATTGGTGAGCGATCGCGTCTCCCTATATTTTTACCGCCGCGTCTGGCTCAATCGAGGGCCAAGCCGAACCGAGTCTTAGCTTTTAGCGGCAAAGTCGGTGAAACCTAGCTCAGAGCTGGAGAACCAGCGGTTAGAGTTTTCTCGAAATTCATTCCAGGCAGAGTAGATCTTGTTGTAGCTGCTGTCAGCCGCGGCTAACTCTTCGTACAGCTCAAAAGATGCCGTGCGGGCCGCTTCCATGATCTCATCCGAAAAGCGCTTTAGCTCAACTCCCTGATCCAGCAGACTGGCTAGGGCGCCGGGGTTGCGGGCATCATAGCGAGCCATGATATTGGCATGGGCCTCTGATGCTGCCGTTTTAAGCACCTGCTGATAGTTAGGCGGCAGGTCGTTCCAGGCATCTAAATTGAAATAGAACGAATATTGAGAAGCGGGTTCCCACCAGCCGGGATAGTAATAAATGGAAGCCGCCTTGTACAGCCCTAGCTTTTCGTCATCATAGGGGCCGACCCACTCAGCCGCGTCAATGGTGCCAAGCTGCAGCGCCTGAAAAATTTCGCCCCCGGCCAGGTTCTGCACGTTGACGCCCAAGCGCTCTAACACCACGCCGCCCAAACCAGGAATCCGCATATTGACCCCCTGCAGGTCACTCGGCGTATTGATTTCTTGCTTCCACCAGCCGCCCATCTGCGTGCCAGAGTTGCCGCCGGGGAAACTGATGATGTTGAAGTCGGAGAGCAGTTCGTGAATTAGCTCTAGACCGCCTCCTTCATAGAGCCAGGCGGTTTGCTGGCGGTAGTTAAGGCCGAAGGGCACTGCCGTATCGAAAGCCAGCGCCTCGTTCTTACCCCGGTAATAGTAAGAGTTGGTGTGTCCGGCTTGGACGGTGCCCTGCTGCACCGCGTCTAGTACCTCCAGACCGGGCACCAACTCCCCCGCCGCCGAAATGGTGATTTCAAACCGCCCGTCTGTCAGTTCCCTCACCCGCTCGACAAAGGCTTCGCTGCCGCCGTAGACCGTGTCTAGACTGGGGGTATAGCTAGAGGCTAAACGCCACTGCACGCTTTGACTCTCATCGACCTGCACAGCCGGGCCGCTGCCGGTAGACTGGCTGCTGCTCTGCTGACCACAGGCTGCAACAGTAGCTGTAGTGGCCGCGCCTAGCGCTGCGCCAGTGACAAACTTTCTGCGTTTCATAGGTACACTCTTCCATCCCGATTATTGAACAATCGGTGATACAGCAGACGCAACGGCCTGCTTTCTACACCACACTAAGGGGTAGCCTACTATACCGCCTTTTGCTTTGTTTGCGTTGCCTGATACAGATGAGCTTGAGATTGCCCGCTTCTCGGTCAACCAGGGTCAACAGAGTTCTGAGGCTAGAGGCGATCGCCCCTGAGTGGCGTCCCAGCCAGCCTTCCTACTGACCCAGCTTTTCTAAGCGTCTAAACACAAACAGAATCGTTAGCGTCACAACGCAGGCAATCAGGCCAATCAGCCACAAACCGCAGGCGGAGACAACACCAATAGCGGCAGAGGTCCAGATGGCCGCAGCGGAAGTGAGTCCGCGAATGCGAATGCGATCGCTCTCGCTGCGAGACTGCTGCACAATTTCCCCGGCTCCCAGAAAGCCAACGCCGGAAGCCACGCCCTGAATCACCCGGCTGAGCACATCGGCGCTTTGGGCAACAGCCCCGGTTTGAATACTGCTGAGCACAAACAATGCAGAACCAAAGCTGACCAACATGTGGGTGCGTAGTCCGGCTGGCTTGTTGTGACTTTCCCGCTCCCAGCCAATGACTGCGCCGAACAGCAGCGCCAATCCCAGTCGCGCCAATAGATTTGGCCAGGTCAGCGGTAGCAGCAGTTGCGATCCCGAATTCAAAGAAGCTCCTGGGTTAAGAAAAGGTTAAAACAAGGCCCTATCGCTATTGTATAGCAGTCATTCCTGCCTTTGAATAAAGCTGATGCCGCTAGCCTTTCAGGCGGGATAATGCTGTTCACTTAAGTAGCTTGGGATAAAAAGATCGAGGTATATTTCGGAGAGTAAAGCTTCAATTCAGACCTACTGAGAGGGCGACTGATGGGAATGCGATTGCGTGTGTTCCTGACTGCTGAGGAAAACCGAACCCTGCGAGAGCTACGCCGAGCGACGATGGTTCCACACCGTGTCAAGGATCGTGCTGACGTGGTGCGGATGAGCGCGCGAGGCGACTATGTAGAAACCATTGCCGCTTACTTTGATTGGCATGTAGAAACTGTGCGCAATACGCTAAAACGTTGGCAGACAGGTGGATTAGATGGTTTATGGGAAGCGCCCGGACGCGGTAAACCACGCTGCTGGCAAGAGGATGACATCGCTTACATAGAGCAGGTGCTGCGGGAGGATGAACGCACCTATACCGCAAGTTAGCCGAGAAACTCGATCGAGAGCGCCAGGTTCGCTTAAGCCCAGGTCACCTCCGCGAGGTGCTGAAAAAAAGGGGATAATTTGGAAGCGCACTCGCCAAAGTCATCGCTGCCGACAAGACCCGGTACAGCGCGTCACCAAACAAGCCGACCTCGATATGCTGGAAATGGCCGCTGCTGTGGGCGACATCGACCTCTTACTATTTGGACGAATCCGGTTGTTGTCAGTGGAGTGCCGTCAGCTACAGCTACTATTTCCGAGGGGAACAGAAACGGCAGGAACAGACTCACAAACGGGGGCGACGTCTGAGTGTTTTAGGACTCTGGCAACCGTTCGTCACCTTTGTTTATGGTCTCGTTTTCGGGACGTTGAAGAGCGAAAACTACATCGCCATGATGGATATGCAAGCCCAATCAGCGCACCAAACGGGACGCATGAGTGTGGTTGTGCAAGACAACGGTTCGATTCACAAAAGTAAGGTGACGCAGCAAAAATGGACAGAGTGGGAAGCCCAAGGACTCTATCTGTTCTTTTTACCGGCTTACTGTTCTGAGATGAATGCGATTGAAGGGGAATGGCAACATCTGAAGCGCGACGAACTCAGGGGGCAGATGTTTAAGAGTGAATCGGAACTGGCTTATCACGTCGTTGCGGGATTAGAAAACCGTAGTGAGAATCAAGGCTGTACGGCTCAGTACGTCAGTATTAAGACCACTTGATTGACCGTTACATACCTCAACTTTTTATGCTGTACCTCTAAGTACAGGACAAAAATTGCGATAAGGGTTTTGTTGGTCTTTCGCAATTCCATGAAACCCTTTTCTTTACCTACTCTTCAAGGTTTTGTCCTGTACAGAGGCTTAGAACACAAACTCCCTGTATCCCCAAAATCAATCTACTAACCGCACATCAAAGCTTTCAGCTACCCACATTCAACTTTTGT
Source organism: Leptolyngbya sp. SIO4C5 (assembly GCA_010671965.1). Taxonomy (GTDB): domain Bacteria; phylum Cyanobacteriota; class Cyanobacteriia; order Phormidesmidales; family Phormidesmidaceae; genus Sphaerothrix; species Sphaerothrix gracilis. The sequence goes on along the minus strand of JAAHIC010000096.1, from coordinate 305 downwards.
TTAGTCAATTAGGGATCGCTCACCGTAGAGGAGTTCAATGAATACATGGCACTGGCTCCTGAAAGGGTGATGGTTATCTGAAACCTAGACTCGGCAAGAGTTTTCAGCGATCTGAGTCAAAAGTTCTGGAACCCCTGCCTATGAAGGCTTTACAGTACCTATCACCCCTTAACAACCCAGTACCTGAATACATCACTGGTCGGATCAACCATCACTGGTGTTTATACGGTAAACACTAGTCCGGGCAATATACACCTGGTCGGGTAGCAAGGTCATACGGCTACGACCCTGCGACCCGACAAGGA
>JAAHIC010000959.1 GCA_010671965.1 Leptolyngbya sp. SIO4C5 | reverse complement strand
CACACTTTTCAATTCTTTACAAAAGAAAGGGTTGATTGAGTTTGGTAAACTGGTGAGATACCTACGACTGGGAAAATTCATGCTCAAAAAGCGCTCTCCTTTTGATACCAATCAGCTCATGCGTCGAACTGAAGAGCTGATCGGGGCGGCCTCCAACCGCTATCGCATCACTGTTCAGGTTGCCAACAGAGCGCAACGTCGCCGTTTTGAAGAATTTGACGCCCTGGATGATCCCAAAATGAAGCCTGTTCTCAGAGCGATTATTGAAATGTCCGATGAGCTCACTCAGCCCGAAATCATTGGAGAGTAGGGACGTAATGCAGCAGCTAGGCGGACGCATGGCTTTAGTGCTATTGGTTGGCATTTCAGTAAGCTTCTTGATGGGCAGTCTATCGCCTGCTGCCGCTCAGTCTCCGGCTAGGCGACTGCAGCAAGGGCAAATTGCCGAGCAGGTTTATCAAGAAATCAGTGACTTGCCCAGAGAAGACAACTACATAGATGCTGAGGCCAATGCGGCAGCCGCTACCAATACCCTGGTCAATCGGCTGGCTCGCTATCATTATTACGTGAAGGGCCGCTCAACCCAGTCTCGCTTAGATTGGAAGCTGACTTTGGCGGATTACCTAGGTGCCAACGAGCGGATAGATCCCAGCGAGTATCCCTTTGCCTCTCGCTTTGATCGCAATCCTCTCTCGGGCGACAGGGCCGCGATCGCTGGCCTCAGTCGTCAAACGCGAGATCGATTAGTTTGGGCCTTAATTGCCGCTTTTCATCCTGAACTGGTACCGATGATTCAGGTGGAGTCAGAAGCTACAGAAATGGCCGCACCGACCGTTCCCGTACAGGCCCCCATTATTACGGCTCCGGGTGCGGCTGATTTGCTGCGCTAGTCTCAAGATGCGGCAGATCAAATCGGGGACCGGCTGGCGCTTGGGGTGGGATCCCACGGCTGTCAAATTTCGAGGTCTGCTGGCAGGCGATCGCTGGTCTTTGGAGCTGAGCGAAGCTGAACTCAACGACTTTTGCCGCCTGACCCTCCAGCTAGCAGAGACTGTGCAGCAGGTAGCGGCTGAACTCATGGATGAGGAGCGAATTACCTGTGAAGCTGAAAGCGAGCTGATTTGGATTGAGATTGAAGGCTATCCCCAAAGCTTCAGCCTGCACTTTATCTTACTGACGGATCGGGGGGCCGAAGGTACTTGGCCTCCGGCAGCGGCGGCTGAGGTCATTCAGGCCATTCCAAGGCTACGACTGTTCTAGTCAGCCGCTTGTAACTCTTTTGTAATGTCAGCTTGGCGATCGCAGTGGCAGAGGCTAGGCTGAGCACGATAGGGGTGTAGCATCCGTGATGGGGAACGTTTGGTCATGAAAATTCGAGCAATCAGCGATACCTTATTTAAGCGCAGTCCAAAGCTGTCGAGTGAGCTACCTGAGTCTGATAAGGTTTTTGTTAAAAACGGCACTGAGTTTGAAATTGAATTTTACATAGAAGCGGGCGAAGATCATCTCAAAGTTGCCTTAGCCAATCAGACGTTAGGGGCAGACGAAGCGACGCAATGGTATGTCTACAAGCCTGACATCAAGCTAGAAGAATCGCCGGTGAAGTTACAGGTCATTGGCGATACCCTCTTCAAGCTGCGGCCAGTTTTATCGAGTCAGCTCTCCGATCGTGAAAAAGTTTTTGTCAAAAACGGGACTCAGTTTGATCTCAAGTCCTATCTGCCAGCCGAAGGAAATCACCTCAAAGTTGCGATCGCCAACGCTTTTCTCGGCCCAGAAAACCGCAATACCTGGTATGCCTTTAACCCTGCACTTTTACGTCAGGATTAAAG
>JAAHIC010000958.1 GCA_010671965.1 Leptolyngbya sp. SIO4C5 | reverse complement strand
TAGCTTCCCCCTGCCGTCCTCAATCAGGGGGGCGGCGACAGCCGGGGGGATCTTGCAGTGAGTTAAAACCTCGTCAAGTGCGTAAGCCCTGAAAGTCTTACTCACTCAATTTAATATCTTGGCGCTATGTCCCGGCTTGCTAGCAAAATTGAAGCCATTCTCTATCTCAAAGGCCAGCCCCTCTCAGTCCCTCAGATTGCCGAATATGCTGGCTGCGAAAAAGGTGAAGCTGAGGAAGGACTAATTGAGCTGATCACAGACTATGCTCACCGCGATAGCGCCTTAGAAATTACCGAAACCCAATCGGGCTACAGTCTCCAGCTCCGGCAAAGCTTCAAGTACTTGGTAGATACCCTAATTCCGCTCGACATTGGGGTCGGGGCGCTGAGAACCCTAGCCGCGATCGCGCTCAAGGGGCCGCTAAGTCAGACCGATCTGGTTGATCTCAGGGGGTCGGGGATCTATCAGCAAGTGTCCGACCTAGTTGAGCTGGGCCTAGTGCGTAAACGTCGTCAGACAGATGGACGTTCTTTCTGGCTACAGGTGACCGATAAGTTTTATCGCTACTTTGAAATTGATCAGCTACCCCAAATTCAGCCGCGAAATCCGCCGTCCGATCCGTCAGACGATGAGCCGATTGAGGCAGGTGAGCCGACAGACTCCTGAGGATCTGTCACACTTCACCCCGCCCTCACTAAATGATTAAGCTATGATTAATCTCCAAAGACATGGGCAAACGTCTGCCGGATTTTGACCCACCCTGAAAAAAGCAGCCATTGCCCTCGACAGGTTTTTAGCTGAAAAGTGGATCAAAACCCCGCATCGGATCTAAGGTAGAAAAGGAAGTTAACCTAAGTTTCTATGGTCTTCAACCCTGAAAACGCCGATTTCATGAGCGTCAACGCCGAAAGCGCCCAGGCTAATCAACTGTTGAAGTATCTTCAACATCAGTCACCGGAAGTTTTAACCCGGGTGGCGCAGTCGGTCAGCTCAGAAATCAAGCAAATTATTTCTCAGAATGTTCAGGGCTTGGTGGGCGTTTTGCCAGCCGATGGCTTCAACGTTCAGGTGACTACCGATCGGGAAAACCTGGCAGGGCTATTGGCCTCAGCCATGATGACCGGCTATTTTCTCCGCCAGATGGAGCAGCGCATGGAGCTAGAGGAAAGCCTAGCCTCTTCTCTATCTATTGGTGAGTTTGAAAACGATTAGTCAAGCTTTAATCTCGCAGGTCCTGAGGCAGTGAAGTCGGCTTAACTTCAATCGTCTCTTCTTCGCCCGCGCGATCAATTTCTACAGAGAGGGTTTTGCCAATTTCGCTGGCCTCAACCTGAGCCTGTACCTCAGCCGCGTTACTGACCGGCTGCTGGTTGACTTGCTTAATGATATCGCCTCGCCTGAGTCCTGCCGCCTCTGCCGGTGTACCCTCCATGACGCGGACAATAATCACCCCTTCGTCCTGATTTACCTCTATTCCCAGTTCTGGGTCTTCGTTGATGCGCTGCCGCATCTCCGGCGTGAGGTTGACCATCTGTACGCCCAGATAGGGATGCTGGACTTCACCTGTATTAAATAGCTCATCGGCGATCCGCTTGGCGGTCTCAATGGGAATCGCAAAGCCTAAGCCCTGAGCATTGGCCCGAATCGCCGTGTTGATGCCAATGACCTGACCGCGATCGTTGAGTAGTGGCCCGCCGGAGTTACCCGGATTGATCGCCGCATCGGTTTGGATGAACTGGACTCGCTTACCGGGAACCCCCACCTGGTAGCTGCTGCGGCCAATGGCGCTAATGATGCCTGCTGTCACCGTGTTGTCTAAGCCTAAGGGATTA
>JAAHIC010000957.1 GCA_010671965.1 Leptolyngbya sp. SIO4C5 | reverse complement strand
AGACGATGCCCCCGGAGAACTGACCCAGGGAACGACGGGTTCGCGATTACTCAAGAGGTCGTTAGGGGCCGCAGGCAATCCACCTCGGCCGCTGATGACGAAATTGCTTTGACGACAGCTTACCAGGGTCAGTTCTCCGGGGGCATCGTCTGCGGAACCCACTGCCCTGCCTCCTACCTCAGAGACCCTGACGGAAGCCCAAGGCTGGATCACCGATGCGGCGGGCAATGTCTTCTTTATCGCTCAGGCAGCAGCAACGCCAAATCCATCTGCCCTGCCCATACCACTGTGCAGCGACTCAAATCAGGCAAATTGAAGCGCTTGCGGTTGATTGGATAAAGCTGGGGTAAGCGATCGCTCAGCTAGCTTGACCCGGCCGATCGGCAAGTCATACGATGCCTGGAAAGCCTCTCAAACACTGGGATGGAACAGCATAAGTCTAGGAAAATTCTACGATACTGGTTTGGCCCGCTGCTGCTAGGGCTGAGCCTGTCAGCCTCATTACCTGCCCAAGGACAAGTTTTGCCAGATGGCAGCCTAGGGACTGAGAGATCTATCGTCACGCCCCAGACCATCATCGATGGGCAACAGGCCGATCGGATCGACGGTGGCGCTATCCGCAGCACCAACCTGTTCCACAGCTTTTTAGAGTTCAATGTCGGCAGCGGTCAGCGGGTTTACTTCGCTAATCCAGCAGGCATTGAAACTATTTTGAGCCGAGTAACGGGCAATAGTCCCTCGGAGATTTTAGGCACGCTGGGCGTCGCTGGCAGTGCCGATCTGTTCCTGCTCAACCCCAATGGCATCGTGTTTGGCCCAGAGGCCCGACTCGACCTGCGCGGCTCTTTTACCGCCAGTACCGCTGCGGCGATCAGCTTTGCCGATGGTAGTGAATTCAGCGCGGCTCAGCCTCAGAGTTCACTTCTAAGCATCAGCGTACCGCTCGGCGTGCAATATGGCACTCAGGCTCAAACTGACATCCTCAATCAGGGCGCTTTGGCGGTTGCCCCTGGTGAAAGCCTTACTCTGTTTGGCGATACAGCAACCAGCACAGGTAGGCTGACAGCACCGGGGGGAACCGTGCAGCTTTTGGGTAATACGGTCAATTTGCTAGAGGCTGCAAGTATCGACGTTTCCAGTGATACGGGGGGCGGTGTGGCTCTTGTAGGCGGTGGCTATCGGGGTCGCCCAACTATGCCGACAGCGCAGCGTACAATGATTGGTCCAAATGCCACAATTCAGGCTGATGCCGGAGCTAACGGCAGTGGCGGCCAAATTATTGTCTGGGCAGAAGAGGCGGCTGAGATTGACGGAACATTGAGGGCTAGAGGCGGGGCGATCGCCGGTGATGGCGGTCTGATAGAAACCTCCAGTCGTGAGACACTGAGGCTTAACTTCACTGCCGTACCAGATGCCAGCGCGCTCAATGGCGCTGCCGGACTCTGGCTGATTGACCCCACCAATATCACGATCGTAGATAGTGCTTCCCCCTCCCCCCTGCCACTCAGCAGCGGCGACCCTCAGACCAATACGGGCAACACAGTGCTGGCGCAGGATATTGTGAATGCCTTAGAAAATGGCAGCAACGTCACCCTCACCACTGACATTGGCGGCAATGAGGCTGGCAATATTACTCTAGATACGGCCTTGTCAATCTTTTTGTTTCCCTCCTTCTCTGGCAGCCGTGAACTAAGACTAGAGGCCAGCAACGATATTATTCTCAACCAGCCGATTGAGGACGGTAACGTTAGTAAACTCCCTTAATCCTGATCGCTTAGAAGGTCAGAAAACGGCAGCTTTTGAAGTAGTTGATGCGCTGGGCAATGCGCCTG
>JAAHIC010000956.1 GCA_010671965.1 Leptolyngbya sp. SIO4C5 | reverse complement strand
AATTAAAATGCGCAGCAGCGTTTTAGCGTTTGTTTCAGTGACCATTGGCTTTAAAGCTCTTTTTGACTGCAGCTTAGCCTATCTCACCTATTGCCTAAACGGATGGCCTCAATTATTTAAACTTTAGCGGGCCTGAGGACTGCCCTTGTGGCGCAAATACTCGGCTACGGCTGCCAGCATACCAGAGCTAAGAATTAACAGGACGCTGAGAGCATTCATATCAGGTTTGACCCCGGTGCGAATACGGCTAAAAATTTCGATGGGCAGCGGATTGGCCCCGCCTCCGGTGGTAAAGCTAGAAATCAGCAAATCGTCAATACTCAGCACAAAAGCCAGCAGGCAGCCAGAGACAATTGCCGGAGCTAGCTCTGGCAGCAAAATTTTCACTAATGCCTGCGCTGGGGTCGCTCCCAAGTCGAGGGCCGCTTCCTCCAGGTTGGGATCGAGGCCGCTGAGACGGCTAGACACCACGACGGCAATATAGGCTAGGCAGAAAACCATGTGGGCGGCGATCGCCGTCCAGATACTTAGGGGAATTGACATTGAGGCCAAAAACACCAGGGTAGCCACCGCGATGGCAATGTCTGGCACAATCAGCGGCAGATAAGAGACGCCCAAATAGAGCGATCGCCCCCGAAAGCGATACTTAGCTAAGCCAACTGCCATCAAAGTGCCGAGTACCGCTGAAACTCCCACGGCCACAAAAGCAATTTTGAGACTGTCGCTCAGGGCGGCAAAAATTCGTTCATCTTGAAACAGCCGTCGATACCACTTCAGACTAAAACCTTGCCACAAAGCGCCATAGCGAGACTCATTGAAGCTGTAGACGCCCAGCACCACGATGGGCATGTACATAAATCCGTACATCAGTAGAGCAAACAGCCCCTGCCAGGAAACGCGCCGGGAATGAGATTTAAGGCTCATGGTTTTAAGAAAATCCTTCGGGATTGCGATCGCCGTACTTCAGCAGCAGCGCGATCGCTAGGCTGACAGCCGTAATCAGGACTACGCTTAGGGAGGAGCCAAAACCCCAGTTACGCGAAACGCCCAAAAATTGGTTGTAGATCAGACGTGAAATGGTCATGCTGCTGGGGCCGCCGAGTAAGGTCGGCACCACGAAATCCCCCAAACTGGTGACAAACACCAGCAGTCCCCCCGCCGCAATCCCCGGTAGCGTCTGCGGGACGGTAACCTTCCAGAAAGCAGTTCTGGGATTTGCGCCCAAGTCGGCTGCCGCTTCCAACAGCCTCAAGTCTAGCTTCTCCAGCGAGGCATACAAAATTAGCACCATGTAGGGCAAAAAGCTGTAGGCCATGCCGATGAACACGGCACCGGTCGTATTCATCAGGTTTTGGGCAGGGATACCAAAAATGGACAGCACTAAATTGATCACCCCCGATCGCCGCAGCAGGGTGATCCAGGCATAGGTGCGCAGGAGTGAAGAGGTCCACAGCGGCAAAATGAACAGGACCACCAGCAAGTTGCGCCACCGCTTTGGGGCCATCAGCGCCAGCCAATAGGCGACCGGAAACCCAAAGAGCAGGCAGATGAGGGTCGTGCCTGTGGCGAACGTGATCGAACGCAAGAGTACCTGCAGATAGGTGGGCTGCAAAATTCGCAGGTAGTTGCCTAGCCCGTAGCCTGTTGCCTCCTGCCCTGGCCTCAGTCCCGGCACTAGGCTAATGTCCAAGATCAGCAGAACAGGCAGCACCATCATCAACAGCAGCCAAATGCCGCCTGGCCCTAGCAGCACTGCCGGGCCAGTCAGACGAGAGAACTGCGATCGCAGCCAGCTCATAGGACTTTGACGATTGCCTAGTGCCGGGACTGAGA
>JAAHIC010000955.1 GCA_010671965.1 Leptolyngbya sp. SIO4C5 | reverse complement strand
AGATTGGCTGAGTTGCTGAATCGCATGATGAGATGGAAGTCTGCGTATGTCGTCTCGAAGTGAATGTTGTCCTTCTTCGATCTCTGTAGATATTTCATGGATTGAATTATCTAAGCTAATGAGCTTGTGGAATATTTTGCTAAGCTCCTGAATAGAGCAACTCAGAGGAAGGTCTGAAATAATTTCTAGTAACCTATTTTGCCTATCATCAACTTCCGATTTGGTATCTTTTAGCTCTGAGTTTATTTGGTTGAGACTGCCTTTAATTGCTTTTAGATTTCTTTGAGTGTTAATTCTAAAATCATCAAGATTTGAATTATCTAAGTGAGGATCTGCTTGAGCCATTGCTGACTGGCCCTGATAAATGACTGAAGGTGTAAAAATACTGACTTTAAACAGTGACTTTGCTTCAAAGAGGAATTCTTGATTTTCTGGTGTTGACAACCATGCAGCTAGAGATTTCGCCGTTGCAGTGTGACCAAAGCCAATTTGACGTAGGGCTTTTAAATCTGTAGTTTGAAGTGCTTCTAAGGATGGATAAGCTGTACTGATTTTGTTGAGATCAGACATTCTAAGATGCCGAATTCCAAATCCCATGACTATATACGGCCAGGGATATTGCTTTGAATACTCAAGCGCTAGCATTATCAGTCTTGCTCTTTCGGGAGCAAGATTGCATTTTTTAACCAAACCGTCAAAAGAGAGGGTGTAGAGATTTAATGGAGAACATATTTTACAGGCTTCAATTAACTGTTCAGCTAGCTCATAGTCTGGTTTTTCAACGTTGAATAGTTTCCATGCAGGCCAATGAACAATTCTAGTTACCAAAGTGCTAGGACAGTATACGCTCAAACATCGGTCTAATCCATCAACCGTCACTAAGGGAGAATGACACGTTGGGCAGTTTTCTGGTGCTCTGAGATGTTCATCAGAGCTAACTTTACAGGTCGCTGAGTAAGGAGTTTTAAAGTACGTTGTTGAGCCTGGATAGTAGTAATATAATTCACTGTCTGAGAACTCAACAGATACTAAATCCCCAGGCTGAATGTCTGGGCAGTATCTTGCATATTCATAAATATGTGTAATTTCAATCTCATTGATTTTCAAGGGTTCAATTTCAACTACGAGTATGAGTGCACCTGTTGCAGATATCGCTAATTCTGTATTTATCACTCTAGATGAAGGTGCAGAACTATCGGGGTCGTTGCTGCTATGTAGGCTAGTGAGTGGCACTACAGAGGAATTAACCTGACCATTTTCGATGAGGCGATCGATGAGAAAGCTTCGCATGACTTGCTCCTTGAATTGAGATCTTGGATTTGGTGGTTTGGGACTATGACTAGAAGAGACGGAGTTGCTCTTCATCAGGAGGAATAAGGTCGAGCTGACCATTTGGGTTTTGAGAGCGGGAGTCAGGAGTCGTTTCCTTCCCAACTGACGATTCATGATTGACGACTGACGATTCCGGAGTACCGAGTAATCGCCGCAGGTTGTCGGCGTGCCGTTCGCACTCCGCCCAGGACTCGGCGGGGGTGGATTGGAGTTGCCAGGGGAGGAAGCGGTATTGGTAGTGGTGGGTGGTAAGAAGGGTGTCGGGGATGGGGGTGTCTGTGGATTCCCAGTGTTGGGCGGTGTCTGCACCGATGCGGGCGGCGACGGGTTGGGGGGCTTGGGCACGGGCATCGTGGCCGAGGTTGTAGTCGGCGAGGCGGAGGGTGTCCGGGAGCATCCAGCCTTCGCCATTGTTGAGGTTGAGGAAGGCATCGAGGCCGAGGTGTTTAAGGTCGTGGAAGGCGATGAGGGAGAGGACGGTGTGGCGCAGTTCGGGATCAGG
>JAAHIC010000954.1 GCA_010671965.1 Leptolyngbya sp. SIO4C5 | reverse complement strand
GCATCAATGTCAATAGTACCTTCAGGAGCGGCCCGCTTGAATTCACCCGCTTCTGCTTTAAGCTGAGTGCCGCAGTTGAGGCAGGTTGCCTGCATCCCGCTGATCCCCGATACCTCAGCCTGACAGACAGGACACTGGGCTGTCACCAGGTTGCGACGCAGCCACCAGCGAAATCCCAAAAACGCTACCACCGGGGCCAAAATCAGCAGGGCAATAAGAATAACAAAAGACTTAACCAGCCATCCTAATCCCAGCGCGCCTAATAGCCAGACAGCGGCAAAGAGCGTTATCCAGCAGCCTAGTCCAGAAAAATTGAGCTGTCTAAAACCATTCTGATTCACGACAAAGTCCTGACGAAAAGTAAATCCACGAACAAATGCGTTCGGTTCCTTCAGGATAAGACAGCCTATGGACTCACAGACAGTCGTGAATTACCTACCTTAATGGGGGCAGACTCTCAGATCGCCTCAGGGAGTCGCTATCAGCGATCGCAGGCGGGAAACTAAAGCCTCATGACTGAATTTTGCCAGCGTTTCCTGTCTCAGCCAGTCACCCTTACAGCGGCGATCGCCTCCTTTAAGAATTTCAATACAGGCAGCGGCTACTGCTGCTGCATCCCGGTGAGGTACCTGCCAGCCCAGGCGGCCATCTTGCAGCGGATCGGCAGAGCCATCGCTATCCCCCGACAAAACAGGCACACCGCAGGCCATCGCTTCTAAATAAACAATGCCAAAACCCTCTTGAGACGGCATCACGTAAGCATCCGCTAAACGATAGTGATTCACTAGCGCTTCAGTCGGCACAAAACCGGCAAACACAACCTGCTCAGCAACACCCAGATCCGCGGCCAGACGGGCTAAACGGGGCTGGTCGTCTCCTCGACCAATCACTAGGTACTTCACGGTTGGAAAAATCTGAGCGATCTCTGGCAGAGCACGTATCGTAATATCCACACCTTTGTAAATATCTCCTGACCACAGACGAGCCACCGTCATCAGCACCCGGTGACCTTCGAGCTGATACTTTGCTAATAATTCCGATGATTTAGCTCCCGGCGTAAAGGCTTGCCCTTCAACGACACAGGGCACCATATCAACTCTGCTGGGATCAAGCTGATTGGCAGCACAGGCTTGGTCACGGCTATAGCGGCTAATTGTCCAAATGCGATCGGCGGCCTGTAGTGCTCTGCGATCGCCAAGGGATAGCGGATACCAGACCTCTTTGCCGTAGGTCAGAACCGTGTAGGGAATATTGAGTCGCTGACAGAGAAAGGCGATCAAGGGCGCTAGGCGAATGTGACCACAAAAGACTCGCGTTGGACGGTGCTGCATCAAATAAAGCCCCAGCGCAGTAACCAGCCGCAGACGGCCTAAAATGGCGGGCGCTGTCTTTAAGTAGCGAAAGTTTAGCGAGCTGTTTTGAAAAGGATTGGGGCAGTTGGGACCATCTCGTAGTAGAAAAACAGTCGCCGTCGGAGCCTCAGGTACGGCTAGATAAGCTCTGAGAATATCCTGGATGTAAGACTGAATTCCACCTTCACATTCAAAAATCTCTAGAAAAGCAAAAACGTAGTGGGGGTTGGATGGGGAAGCCGAAGAGTTTGCCACCAGATGAATAAGAATTTTGACACAGCAACCTGCGATTAAACGTGCCCTTAGGCAGACTGTAAGGTCACAGCGCCTGACTGCAGGCGAGCTAGATCAGCCTGAACCATTTTTGCCATCAGCGCCTCAAAGCTCACTTGCGGCTGCCAGTTGAGCTTTTGTTGAGCCTTAGTAGGATTAGCAACTAGCTGGAAGTGTTCGTCCGCTCTCAGCAGAGTCGGATCAATTTCC
>JAAHIC010000953.1 GCA_010671965.1 Leptolyngbya sp. SIO4C5 | reverse complement strand
GATGACTTCAGGCTGAAAGTGCTTCCACTTGAACAAGGCAGGATGAGACATGAAGGTGAGTTGGTGGTAGATGACATGAGGAAATCGCCGTCCCAATCTACCACTCCTGAGTTTTTGCGACAGAACCAAATTACGTAACTCAGGAGGTGAACCCATGACGACATCAACCAAATTTTGGGACAAAGTCGCTGAGAAATATTCCCAGCAGCCCATCGCCGATGAAGCCGCTTACCAGAAGAAACTGGCGGTCACTCGCGACTACTTGTACCCAAACATGGAAGTGCTGGAAATCGGCTGCGGTACGGGGTCAACGGCGATCCTCCATGCCCCCTATGTGAAGCACATCCGCGCCATTGATTTCTCCGCCAACATGATTGCGATCGCCCAGGGCAAAGCCGAGGCAGAGCACATCGATAACATCACCTTTGAGCAAGCCACCATCGAAGATCTTGACATTCTGGATCAGAGTCTGGATGCGGTGCTGGGACTCAGCATTTTGCATTTGCTGAAGAACAAAGAGGCGGCGATCGCTCGGGTCTATCAAATGCTCAAACCCGGTGGCATCTTCGTCACCAGTACCACATGTCTGGGAAACACCATGGGCTGGTTTAAGCTGATCGCCCCCATTGGCCGATTCCTCGGTTTTTTTCCCTTCGTTGCGGTCTTTACCACCTCAGAACTGGAAACTAGCTTGACTGATGCTGGTTTTGCACTCGATTACCAATGGCAACCGGACCAAGGGAAGGCCGTATTCATAGTGGCCAAAAAGCCTGAATAAACAATCATGACGCTGAAGCTAGATCACGTTTTTATCTTGGTAGAGCCTGGTGCTCAGGCCGTCGCTCGCCTGCTGGAACTGGGCTTTCAAGAAGGACCGAGAAATACCCATCTAGGTCAAGGCACTGCCAACCGACGAATTTACTTCGCCAACGGCATGTTGGAGTTTATCTGGGTGCAGAACGCCAGTGAAGCCAGAACCGGGCCGGGTCGAAATCTGCACTTTGCTGAACGCGCTGAAGATCCTAAAGCCTCACCGTTTGGCATGATTTTTATCCCCAGCGGAGACAACGCCAATTCCGACATGCCCTTCCCCGGTTGGCATTACCAACCCGATTACTTCCCACCACCCAAAAGCTTCCATGTTGGGGCCAATTCTCAGAACTTGAGAGAACCGCTCTGTTTTTATTTCCCGTTTAATGATCCGGGAGTTCCCCGACCTCAACCCACCCGCAATGCTCAGACGATAAGTGAAATCCTGATTTCAACCCCCTCGACCGATACCGCAGGCGTCTTGGCACGGGTTTCTCAAGTCGATCGCCTCTCTGTGCAATCAGGTAAGGAACATCTCATGAAGATCACGTTAGATGATAGAGCCCTAAATCGGACAGAAGATTTTCGACCCACATTGCCACTCATTCTGCATTGGTAAATAGGTGACGCCTGCGCTTCTAAGCAGTTGTCCATTGCTCTGGCGGAGTTGGGCGCACGGGACATGTTTTAGCAGCCTGGCTGGTGGCTGAACGAGGACGCTCCAACAAAGCCGCGATCGCTGCGGTTAAACAAACTGGGAAAAATCCTTACGAAGCAATTATTGCGGCCCCATTCAAAGGGCAAAATTCGTGGAAGGTTGCTGCGGAGCTCAACCTGCTACTAAATGAATGCAAGCAATTGAGAGACGAGCCATCTTGGCATTGATCATTGTTTCCTAGGCAATAGCCTAAGCAGTGAATAGGTACTCAGTCGGTATCAAATTGTGTAACCGCGTGAGAGACAGTGGATTGGTCGTGTTTGACTACTTAAGGATGGGTGTCTGTAAGCGCTAGCTTTCATTTAGTAGCAGGA
>JAAHIC010000952.1 GCA_010671965.1 Leptolyngbya sp. SIO4C5 | reverse complement strand
TCCCAGGTGTTTTACTGATACACCTGGGCCAGCCCCCATATGCCATCTCCTTTCCCAGGGATGAATCCCTATCTAGAACATCCTGACTTTTGGTCTGAGGTTCACAGCCGCCTGATTGTGGCGATCGCAGACGCGATCGCCTTGCCGCTGCGGCCGCACTACTACGTCGCTGTAGAAAAGCGTACTTACACAGCAGAAGCAGATGACAGTGTTCTAGTAGGGATTCCAGACGTATCGGTATTCTCTAAACCGGACAGCCGCCCAGCAGAGACTACCCCGACAGCCACGCTGCCAGCAGCATCCCCGCTGACCGTGACTCTGCCAGCCGCTGCCGAGATTCAAGAGCGCTACCTAGAAATCCGGGAGGTTAAAACTGGGGCCGTGATCACGGTACTGGAGCTGCTGTCACCCAAAAACAAACGACCTGGCGCAGGACGTGATGCCTATTTGAGCAAACGTCACCAAATCTTAGCCAGCTTGACGCATTTAGTCGAAATTGACCTGTTGCGAGCAGGTAAACCCATGCCCATTCAGGGCAGTCCATCCGCTAGTGATTTTCGGATTTTAATTAGCCGCAGCGACGATCGCCCGCAGGCAGATCTCTATGCGTTTAGCCTACGTGAGTCAATTCCTATTTTTCCGCTGCCGCTGAAGTCAGGGGACTCAGAACCGCTGCTAAATCTCAATGACTGTCTCAACGGCGTTTATGAACGGGCCGGATTTGATTTGCGGATTGACTACAGCCAAGCAATTCAGCCTGCTTTGTCTGCCGGAGACGAGGCATGGGTAAACGACCTGAGGCAAAATATTTCTTTTGGCTAGCACATAATCCACTGTGATTCAGTAAGGTGCAGGCATTGCTTGGCGATCGCGTTGGCTGTGAGTCTCCATTTAAAAGCCAAGTAGGCGATTATAAAGACCTGTAGGCCAGAGGAAGCCGAAGTGATTTTAGGATGGTTGATCGGGATTGTTGGCGCTTTAGTTTTGGCCGTCCTGCTGGTGCTCTATTTTCGCGGTGCCTTCCGGCGGCAGCCGAGCTATACGCTGCAGCACGTTCCTAGCCCTCAAGATCAGCACTTCATGGCTGCGATCGCCAGCCTATCTGACTCGATTGAGCTACCGGGGCAAATTACTCACTTTTGGTCTGACATTGCCACAGTTCAGGCCGAGCGGCTCAAGGCGATTCGCAGTGCCCGTCATTCCATTCAGTTTGAAACCTACATCATGACCCCCGGCAAGCGGGCCGATGACTTTGCCGCCGCCCTGATTGATCAGGCTCAAAAAGGGGTAAGGATTCAGCTCGTGATTGATAGCTTCGGCGCGCGATCGCTACCCCAGCGCTACTGGCAGAAGCTGCGGTCAGCCGGAATTGCCGTCCGCTTTTTCAACTCGTTTAGCTGGCGATCGCCCACCGATTTTTTGGCTCGCAACCACCGCAAGCTGCTGCTGATTGACCAGACGAAGGCTCTGGTCGGCGGAGCAGGCATTTCAGATATGTGGGATGGCGTCGAAAATGGCGAAAGCGAACCCTGGCTGGACACAGAGGTCAGCATTGTAGGCCCGGTGCTCACCCGGCTGCGGGGTATTTTTTTACAGCACTGGCTAGACTCTGGCGAAAACGCAGATTTAGCGATGGAGGACTGGCCAGCAGAGACGGCAGCCGAGGGCAAAACGCTGCTGATCACCGCAGGGGAAGACCCCAGCTATCGCGGCTCCTCTATTCGCGCCCTGATTCAGCTCTATGCGCTCTCTGCCCGGCAGCGGCTGTGGATTGCCAGTCCCTACCTGCTACCTGACAAAAACACCCGCCAAATTTTGATCAAAGCGTCGCGGCAGGGAACTGACGTA
>JAAHIC010000951.1 GCA_010671965.1 Leptolyngbya sp. SIO4C5 | reverse complement strand
TCGCCGATCGACGCCATGGAGTATATGGTGGCAGCTGGCCCCAACTCGCTTTCGCCAGTGCTACTAACTAATCTATTTGCAGGCATGATCTTTACCATTCAGACGGCCCGCGAACTGATTCGCTACGGGGCTACTCACGCCCTGGGGGGGGCCTTTGCCGTGGCCTTTTGCCGAGAACTTGCGCCTCTTTTGACAGCAGCTATTCTAGCCGGACAGGTGGGTTCGGCCTTTGCGGCTGAAATTGGCTGTATGAAGGTGACCGATCAAATTGATGCGCTTAAGATGCTGCGGACTGATCCAATTGACTACCTGGTGGTGCCTCGAGTGCTAGCCTGCTGCATCATGCTGCCGGTTTTGACCGTTTTATCACTGGTGATCGGTATTGCGGGCGGCGCCTTCGTAGCTCACCAGTTTTATGCCATTGCCCCTGCAGTCTTTTTAGAATCGGTGCGATCGCTCTTGGAACTACAGGACTTGATCATGGTCTTAGTTAAATCCACCCTGTTTGGCGCCATGATTGCTCTTTTCGCCTGTAGCTGGGGCCTGACCACCACCTGTAGTAAATCAGTCGGGCGATCGGCAACGGCGGCCGTTGTCACCACCTGGGTATCTCTATTTGTAGTGGATTTCTTTTTGTCAATTGTGCTGTTTGAAGGGGTACAGATTCACTGAAAATCTGGCAAACAGTAAACAGCCCGTAGAGCAAGCAATTAAGCGCTCTACGGGCATCAGAGCTTCAGTCAAGCTCCTAGCTCTACATCAACTGGATGTTGGAGAAGCTGAATTCTTGCTCAACTGGGCCATTCTCAGTTTCGGTTGTGATATGGCGGCGGGACAGGACGAAGTAGTCACCGACCTGAGTGTATTCATCTTCAAATACGCTCTTCCCCCCCTTTTGCTCCCCAGTTTGGGGATCATGGTAGACCGAATCGTAGCGGTGAGACAGGTAGCCTGCCCCCGTATCATGGCTGCTGAAGGTGTGAATGGTGACAACGACGCCATGAATATGGCGATGTACCATCGTCACTTCGTTATCTCGCAGCTTATAGCGATCGCCCTCAGACTTGCCGCCCATGAGAATCTCTACGGCGCCCTCCTCATCGGTTGCGCCATAGGTAAACGTGTTCTTGCCGTGGGTTTCTTCAAAGCTGCGGCGAACGCGGTGAATAGCAATTTCCCAGAGCTGCTGATGAATAGCCTTTTGGGCTTCTTCGTCGTCAACGTCAGTCACTTCGGCTTTGAAGTCAGCGCTGACAATGGCTTTGCCCGTGAAGGTATCTTCCCCTGCGCTATAAGTCACGTCGGCGCTATAGCCTGGAAAACTTTTATCCCAGGTATAGCGATTTTCGTAAGCAGAGCGAAACAGTTCGCGGGCTGAGGTTTGAGTTCCTACCATGCGGAATAGTCCAAAGGTAATAGTGAGTTGTTTCTATAGTAGCGAGTTAGGTTAATGGGGGGAGTGAGGGTAGGAATGGAGAGTAGGGGAATAGGGCAGATGAGAAAGCGCCGCGATCGCTTGGGGGGCTTTAGTTCTCTTGTTTTTCAACTTCCTCGCTTTTGCCGCGTACGGGCGGTAATCTCTCCACTAGCCCCATTTCAAAGGCAATGTCTGGCAAATCGCCAGCAATGTACTTGCCGGGTTCAAAGACGCGACCGGGGGTTAGGCAAACCTGCCTCAGTTCTACCAGTTCCGAGGGATCGAAAATACTGCGAGATAGGCGTCGTTCTAGTGGCATAGCAGCACCTCTCTATTCATCGATTTGCCAAAGTTCGCGGGTGTAGTCTTCGAACCCGGCAAGTACATTGCTGGCGATTTGCCAGACATTGCCTTTGAAATGGGGCTAGTGGA
>JAAHIC010000950.1 GCA_010671965.1 Leptolyngbya sp. SIO4C5 | reverse complement strand
ATCTACCCACTGCTGCACCCACCAGGCTTCTTCCTCCATGTTGTACTCAGCGGCGGGGGTTGATCGATAGCTGGTCATAGTCGTCGTTTGCTAAGTTACACAGTTCAAAATTTGGGACACTAGGGGTCGAGATAGGATCCTGACGGCCCCTCTTAAAACGGAGGATAGCGACAGCCGGAAGATCCGGCGATTAGTTAAAACTTCGTTAAGTGCGTAAGTCCTGATAGATCATAGTCTGCCCTACCTGCCCCCAGAAGGCTAATTCGCTGGCAGCCGACTCATTTTCTCTAAGTCCAGCACCTCGGCTAGCTGCTCAGCCGTCATTAGTCCCTGTTCGGTAACAATCTGACGCAGCGGTTTGCCCGTTGCCAAAGACTCTTTGGCGATCGCCGCCGCTTTGAGATAGCCAATGTGAGGGTTGAGCGCCGTCACCAGTGCTAAACTCCCTTCGGCATAGTCGTGGCAGCGATCGCGGTTGGCCTCTATGCCCTTGAGACATTTCTGGCCTAGCGCTGCTAGGGTATGGCCCAAAATCTCGATGCTGTGGATCAGGTTGTAGGCAATCAGCGGCATCATTACGTTTAGCTCTAGCTGCCCGGCCTGAGCGGCGAGGGCAATGGCGCTGTCGTATCCCATCACCTGAAAGCAGACCATTGAAGTCATCTCCGCCATCACGGGGTTATATTTCCCTGGCATGATGGAAGAACCAGGCTGCACCGGCGGCAGCTGAATTTCCTTGAATCCGGTCTTAGGACCCGAATCGAGCAGGCGCAGGTCGTGGGAGAGCTTGACGCAGTCCTGAGCTAAATTACGCAGTGCCCCAGAAACTGCGACAAAGGGAGCCATACTTTGCATAGCTGCCATCAGATGCGGAGCCGGACGCAGCGGCTGATCAATCAGAGAGGCCAGCAGCTCAGCAACGCGGTGACGATACTGGGGATGGGTATTGAGGCCAGTGCCAGCAGCGCTGCCGCCTAGTCCCAGCAGCGTCAAATCGCCAGAGGCAGTTTCAATCCGAATCAGGTGTTCAGCCAAAATCTGCGCCCAGGCGCGGAAGTTTTCTCCTAGCCGTACGGGTACCGCATCTTGCAGATGGGTACGGCCCGATCGCACCACATCTTGAAAAGCTTCTGCCTGATTGTCTAAGGCGGCGATCGCGTTAGAAAGCCCCGGATAAAGACTTTTTTCTAAAGCCAGCAGTCCGCCAATCCGAATTGCGGTCGGAATCACGTCGTTAGTAGACTGACCGTAATTCACGTGATCGTTAGGGCTGAGACGGCTATAGTTGCCCTTGTCTGCCCCTAAAATTTCTAAGGCGCGATTGGCCAACACCTCATTCACGTTCATGTGGTGAGAAGTTCCGGCCCCAGCCTGATAGACATCTACGACAAACTGATCGCGGAACTGACCCGCCAAAATTTCGTCTGCAGCTTTAACCAGGGCATGACTGATCTCTTGAGGAATACAGCCTAATTCGCCATTGGCGATCGCGGCTGCTTTTTTGATGAGTACGCAGGCATCTATATAGGTGGCCAAAGGTCGCAGGCCGCTGATAGGAAAATTTTCGACAGCTCGCAGGGTTTGAATGCCAAAATAGGCATCGGCGGGAATCTGACGTTCCCCCATCGAATCTTTCTCGACCCGGTAAGCCATCGAACCGCTAGTCATAAGTCAACTTGCCGCATAATTACACCTCTTAATCCTAGAGTAAGCGATAGCTGCGATCGCAAATACATCGCGGCGGCAAACTGCACGGGCTGCTGCACGTGATTGACCCAGTAAGCGGGTGTGGCGATCGCGAGGTCGGCCAATTTTCCGGTGACGGTGCTAATCAGCGGTATCTGAGGGG
>JAAHIC010000095.1 GCA_010671965.1 Leptolyngbya sp. SIO4C5 | reverse complement strand
CTTCAGCGAAAAGCTGTAGACCCTAAAATTAGGCAAAAAAAAGGAGAGCCGCGAGCAGCTCTCCTTTTTTTTGCCTAATTTTAGGGTCTACAGCTTTTCGCTGAAGAAAGTTTTAACTTTTTCCCAGGCATCTGCTGCCGCCTGAGGATCATAGCTATCACGGCGATCGCAAAAGAAGCCGTGTGTTGCTCCCTGATAGCGAAAAATTTTGTGCGGAATTTGGTGCTGCTCTAGAGCCGCCTCGATCTGATCTACCTGCTCATTCGGAATCAGCGGGTCTTCGGTACCGAAAAAGCCGTAGAGCGTGCCGCTAATCTGGGGCGTCAGGGTCAAGGTAGGCTGCTCTCGCCCCGGCTGCATCGTTGTCACACCCGCCCCGTAAAAGTCGGCAGCGGCTATCACGTCTGCCAGCGTGGCTGCCAGATAGGTGACATGTCCGCCAAAGCAAAAGCCAATACAGCCGACGCCTCCCGGCTTGGCATTCTCCAGAGTTCTAGCGTACGCGATCGCCCCTTGGATATCTCGCAGCAGCTCATCAGCCTCAGTGCCATTTTTATATTTGCGTCCTAGCACCAAGTCCTCATCGCTGTAGCCAACTTCAAAATTGGGAATCTGGCGATGGTAAATGTGGGGGGCGATCGCTACGTAGCCTTCTTTCGCAACGCGCTCAGTCACATCGCGAATATGGGCATTGACGCCAAAAATTTCCTGGATCACCACCACGACGGGAAACGCGCCCGCTTCGACCGGCTGAGCTAGATAAGCTGGAATTTTGATGTCACCGCTGTCAGTTTCGACAGTCGCCGTTTTGATGTTGAGAGTTGCCATTAAAGTACCTTTGTCAGCAATAAACTACTGCACTTGATCTAAAACTATTGTCTTAGCAAAGAACAAAACTGAAATCCTCCCTCATTGGCAAACCCTAGCTCCAACCTAAAATTGCCGACTCCGGCGACGGCACGAAACCCCGAGCCACAGCCGTTTGAGGCCAAAACATCACAACCGAATTTAGCGAACCCTGCGTCTACCTTGTATCCTGTATACAGAACAAAAATCTGTTCCAACTATTTTTATGCTTGATTCTTTCAGGGAGCCAACGCTTTGGGGCCGCTAGCTAAATCTCTGCAGCGCCGCAAATCTCTCTATGCTCAGACCTATGAAGCGCTGCGCGAAAGTATTTTGAGCGGGGCCCTAACCCCCGGCGATCGCCTGATTGAAACTCAAATCGCTCAGCAGTTTCAGGTCAGCCGAACTCCCATCCGTGAGGCCCTGCGTCAGCTCCAGCAGGAAGAACTGGTCACGGCTGATGCCAATGGCTGGCTGCGGGTAGCGACGGTTTCAGCGACAGAGGCTATACAGCTTTACAACTGCCGCATCGCGCTAGAAACGCTTTCTGTGACAGAAGCCTGCCAGCAGGCCAACCCCACCCAGCTAGCAGCCCTCGCCCAATGCGTGGAGCAGGCAGAAACCTGGGCCAAGCGATCGCCTGCCGGTCACTTAGGCCAGCAGCTTTTAGCGCTAGACTACCGCTTTCATCACCTGATTGCCGAAAGCTCCGGTAATCGCTGTCTGGTATCACTCCTAGAACAGGTCTTCAGCAAAATGATGCTGCTGCGCCAGCAGACGACCCGGCAAAATCCCAGCGTTCTAGAGGTACGACAAGAGCATCAAGAAATCTACCAGGCGATCGCCCAGCAGGATGTGCAAACAGCGGTTGCCGCCATCACCTCTCATTTAAAGGCCAGTAAGGTCAGGGTCGTCAAAGAATTGCCGTCACCGTAAGCACGGGCCATGCCGGCTCCAGATTGATCTACCGGACAGTTCCCCCATACTGGTCTCTGGGTGGCTGTAGCTGCTGGCGATAGAGACGGCGGTGCAGAATTTCTAAGCGCCCGCCCGCCTCTTGCATAAAAGCTCGCTGCCGCCGATAAAGTCCCTGAAAAAGGTTGGCAAATAACAGCGTTGCGATCGCCACAATTAGCCCTGCAGCCGTAGAAATCAGCGCTTCCCCAATTCCCGCCGTCACCCCTACGGACTCAACGCCGCCTACATCACCCAGTCGTAAAGAGGCAAAGGCTTCAATGAGTCCCAGGACCGTCCCCAACAGTCCCAGCAGGGGCGCGACGCCAATAATCGTGTCAAAAACAGTGTTGAACCGCTTCAGCAAGGGCAACTCTGCCTGGGCGGCTGTTTCCAGAGCTAGGCGAAACTCCTCCGGTGTGGCCTGCCCCAGGCTAAGGGCCGCTAAAAAAATACGCACCAAAGGCAAATCCAGATTCTGCTTCAGCTTGGTCAGGGCCACCTGGGGATTGCTGGTATAGGCTTTCAACACCGCTGTAATGACTGGCTCCTGACGCTGCAGCAGCTTCCACCAAAACCAGCAGCGCTCCAAAATCAGCACGGTGGCTAGCAGAGAGAAGCCCAGTAAGGGCCAGATAACGACCCCACCTAGGGTAAAAAGCCGAAGCAAGGGCATAGATAGATGCCGAGAGATTATTGAGTGCCAGGGAAATGCTCAATCTGAGCGTAACCGCTGAAGACTAGATCCGTTCCTTTTGTTTCCAAACGGTTAACCCGTAGCATCACCCCATCTAAATTGAAGCGCTCTAAATCTACCATACCGTTGAGCACCTTCACGAATCCCTGAGTTAGAACCTTAGAGAGTCCCTGAACATCATCAGGCACATTATCCGGTTCAAACTGAGCATCCTCAAACTGAATCCGCCGTCGCTTCTCGACTGTCACCTGAGCCGACAGGCTGATAGGAACATCCTGACGATTAGGCAAATCAGTAACGGCCCAAATCTCTACCCGCTGGTTGGGCTTTAGCTTTAGCCGTACGTCTCGAAAGGAAATAGGTTCCCCCCCTGACAGATTCGTTAGCTCTTCATGGGTGACGTTGGTGAGGCGCTTTTGTACCAGCTCAGCCTCAAAGGCCTTATTGATAGCTGCTTCAGATAGCACCACCTGAGCGATCGCCTGGGTAGGCTGCCGCAGGCGAATTTTGCCCCCCAGCAGTGCCCCAACGTCGATTGCCACCGCGTCAGTCTCGAAAGACATTTCCTTCGTTTCAAACTCACGCCGAATCACCAATCCTTTACCCTGCATCTTGAAGCTATCAATGCTGCCCTGCAGCATCTTGCTCGCCGGAGAGCAGCGAATTTCTACCTCTACCTGCTCACTAGATGTAAACAAGTGACGAATGGACTGGCTGGCGACGGAATTGAGCATCCGTTCGCCGAAGTCAGCATTAGGAGATTGTTTGAACCCGGTCAAACCGCCAAGCATCCTTTACGAGACCTATGGATGTACCACCCTATTTGTAACAAAGTGTGAAGCAATTTGACAAAGATCTGGCTGTTTAAATTGTTTTATAGGTTTCATCATACCTCGCATCCAAAGTGCTAAATGCCTGATCTGGAACGAATTTGCGGGTTTGTAAAATATCAATTAGCTTTACCTGCCTTTCTAGCAAACAAACATGGCCGCTGTTCGGCAAAAGTGAAATCTGGGCCTGAGCGATCGCCTGCTGCAGTTTTTCCGCTTCTGCCACTGAGGGTAAGAGCCGATCGGCGCGGCTAGCTACAATCAGCGTTGGCTGTCTGAGCTGCCTCAACCGGACCCAGTCGGGTTTGAACAAACTGAGCAGCCTCAACCGTCCACGAGCGCTTTTCTGGGTCACGGCCTGCATCGCAGTCAGCAAAGCCTGGCAGTGATGAATCTCAATGCGATCAAAGGCAGCGAGAAAAGGAAGTAACCCGAAGGCTGAGACGTAATACAGATAGTAGGGCAGCGCCGGTAGCAGGTCGGCCCCCCAACCCATCCAAAAGTGCTGGCCAAAGGAGGAAGCGGGGTTAATCAAAATCAGGTGGTGAAATATTTGCGGATAGGTAGCTGCAATCTGTAGCGCCAAGCAGCCCCCAAAAGACTCACCGCACAGATAGACAGAGCGGCCAGAAATATGCTTTTGGCTGAGAGCCGCCGCTGCAGTCCGGGCCAGGGTCACCCAGTCTGAGTCGTCATCCGGCGGAATCATCAGGCAGTAAACATCGAAGTAGAGCTGCAGATCGGCTAGCTGGGGTCGCAATGAAACATCTGTCCCGTCCATACCGGGTAGAAACAAAAGCACAGGCAAATGAGGACGGATAGAGGTCAGCCGCAGCAGGTGAATATTAGACTGAATTGTCGGCATAGCTAATTGAAGCTCGTAATTCCCAAACGGTGGCTGCCTTGGTCTAATATAAGCCCTGGCGCAACAGTCCAGCGATCGCCTGCTGGCAGTCAAGGGTAAGTTCCTCGACCACTTCGGTTGCCTGCTTACCGCGATATTGCTGCCGCTGGGTCGGCGTAATCCAGATGGGTTTACCAATTAGCACATCAACGCGATCGTAGATCACGACGGGATGAAAGCCTGCCTGGTCGAACAGAGGTTCAGAGGGATCGAATAGGCCAAAAAACCGTAAGGGGATGGGCGAAACCATGCCTTTTTCCGGAGAAGCGATCGCAACTGGCAGAACGGGCAGTTCCTCAATCGGTGCTCTCAGCGCTAAGTGAGCAAAGCCCCGATGGAAATCATAAACACTGGCAGGATGACCCATCTCTACCATTGACCGCGTCCCTTCGGGAAAAATCCCCACCGACTGTTGGCTTTTGAGCAGGCGAACAGACTGCCGGAAAAAGCTCAAGTGCCGCTGTTTAGGTTCGGCCAGCGGAAAACCGCCAAGCTGCTCTACAAATTCTTTCAGCAGGGGTACCTGCCCCATGTAGTGATGGCAGGCAAATCGGATCGGTCGCTGCAGCGCATCCATTAGCACCGGCGCGTCTAGAAAGCTGCGGTGATTGCTAATAATGATCGCCTGAGCGGACGGAATTCTTTCAGCATAGTGAGCCGTTGTTTGAGTCCCAAACAGCGTCAGCAAGCCATGCGAAAGTGATAAAGGGCTATCCAGCATCTTTAGTTGGAACGAAGGGAACATAAAGCATCATCCTAAAGTTAGACTGCGCGCTTCAGTCTTGATAGATTTTCGTGAAATGATGCAATCAAAGCCATTGAAAAAACCTTGAAGCCTGCAAAGACCTCGAAAACAAATACTTAGTAGCGGCGTAAAAATAGAGATTTACATACGTTTACATTTCCATCATAATCGTTTTTGAGAGTAGCGAAATCCTCCCCAAGTCGGGACTGCTATCGCCATAGGGCGTCAACCTAGCTGCCATGCAGCTTTTGGATAGATCATAGTAAATTATGGATCTGGCTATGAAGTTAGCTGTTTATCCAGGCAGCAGTTGTAGAGGATACAGGACTGCTTATGGACATCATTAATTTGGTCTTATACCAAGTTGGTTAGGCAGATAGGTCAAAAGCGCTGTGGATGAAAAACTTCAGCTTGCAAATAGAAATTTCTGTTTGTGGAGAACTGTTAACACTTGTCGACAACCTATTCAAATTCAGTAGATTCGCCTTTTTTTCCCGTTTTGATGGTATCCGGATTCAGATTTTTATCGAAAGCCTGAGAGAAGTTAAAGATTAGTGCCCATCTGAGTTTTATGCAGGCATACTAGAACTAGTTTTCTAGGATCTTCACTGAGTAAGAAATAAAAACTTTCTTTAGATATAGAACGCCTAGTTTATAACAGCCTGAACTTTTCAAGCTGCGAAACACCTCCTCCCCTGGCAATGATGGACTTCTAACTGCCGATTAACCAGGAACTATACTTGTGATTTTTAGGACCCTTAATAATTTGGATATAAAATACCATGCTTAATCATCCTTCTAGCTTCGAGCACGAAGCCCTCTTCACGCCAGAGCAGGTTTTAGAAAACCGAGGCCGGGTTGCCATTTTTATTGACGGCTCTAATCTGTTTTACGCAGCCCTGCAGTTAGGTATCGAAATTGACTACACCAAGCTGCTCTGTCGCCTCACGGCGGGCTCTAGGCTGCTGCGCTCTTTCTTCTATACCGGCGTCGATCGCACCAATGAAAAGCAACAAGGGTTCTTGCTGTGGATGCGACGCAATGGCTATCGGGTTATTTCCAAGGATTTGGTTCAGCTTCCAGACGGTTCCAAAAAAGCCAATCTGGATGTTGAAATTGCGGTAGACATGATGGCGCTAGTCGGTGCCTACGACACTGCCGTGTTGGTCAGCGGCGATGGCGACCTAGCCTATGCGGTGGATGCGGCTAGCTATCGCGGCGTCCGAGTTGAGGTTGTCAGTCTGCGCTCGATGACTAGCGACAGCCTGATTAATGTCTCGGATCGCTACATCGACCTTGACTTAATTAAAGACGACATTCGGAAAACGCCCCGCAGCCATCCCTACACCTATCGCCCGCTCTCTAGCCTCGGCTTTTCGGACGAGGAAGAACACCAGCACGAACTCAGCTAGCGCTGTGGAGTTCTAGAATAGGTGACGTGGCTGTTTCAGCCGCGATCGCGGTTAAGACACAGCACATGTCGCAACTGCGCAATATTCTCTGCCATCGAGCACTATCAGCATGGGAAAATGGTATCGCCTAGCCGGTGTAGTGGTTCTGATTGCGGTGATTTTAGGGGGCGTTCGCGCCTGCCAGCTAGCTAATCAGCGCCCGCTGGCTGCGCCTGAAAGTACAGCCGATGACACTGCAGAAGCCGGACTGACCCTTAAAGATGTCACGCTGGAGCAGCCTGACGAAAACGGTGACCTGCTTTGGCGGGTTCATGCCGATGAAGTCACCTACAGCCCTGATCAAAAAGTGGCTAAGGTGACTAATCCAGATGGTGAGCTATTTCAAGATGGCCAAGTGATTTACCGGGTCAAAGCCGATCGCGGCGAAGTCCGGCAGGATGGAAAATCTATTTTCCTGAAAGACAATATTCTGGCGACAGGCGTTCAGAACAAAATTGTCCTCAAAGGGCAGGAGCTGGAATGGCAGCCAGAGCTAGATTTGATGACGGTGCGTAACCAAATCACGGGCACCCACCCTCAGCTCAAAGCGGCGGCGCAGTCAGCCAAAATCTATAACCGCGAAAATCGGCTAGAGCTTGAGCAAAACGTAGTTGCCAACACCACCGAAGCGCCTTTTTTGCGAATGGAGGCCGAAAAACTCACTTGGCTGATTGATGAAGAGCAAGTCAGGAGCGATCGCCAAATTAAAGTCGAGCAGCTTAAGGACAATCAGGTAAGCGATCGCGTCATAGGCCAGCAGGGGGAAGTAGATCTAGCAGAGAAAGTGGTGCAGCTCACTGAAGATGTCAAGCTAGAGCTGCTAGAACTGCCGCTAGAAATTTTTAGCCAAGTGGCGATTTGGAATGTAGAGCAAGCTCAGGTTGTGATTCCGGCAGCTCTCCAAGCTAACCAGCCCCAGCAAAAAGTGCAGATCAGCGCCAGCCGGGGAGAACTCAATCTTGATCAACAGATCGTTTATTTAACTCAGGGCGTCAATATTGTGGAGGGCCAGCAGTCCCAGCTACAGTCAGACAGCGTTACCTGGAATCTAGACTCTCAGCAAGTTGTCGCGGAAGGCAACGTCAACTATCAGCAAAGCGAGCCGCCAGTTCAGGTACGAGGCCCCCGCGCCGTCGGACAGCTAGACGAGGAAACAATAGTCATCAGTGGTGGCCGGGTGGTTACTGAGATTACACCCTAGTCTGCCTTAGTCTGACTGCTGATAGCAGTGATAAGCCGCTTCAGCCATCATGGCTGACAGTTCAGAGCGGCCACGGCGATGATAGAGATCGGCCAGTGCGTTAAAAAACTGGAAGTCGCTGACGCCGGTTCCCTCTAGCTGTATGACTGTCCGCTGAGTTTCGGCAAAGGCCCGTCGGTCTGATAAACCGTGAGTTGTGACAATTTCGTGGCGTTCAGGGTTAGGCGGAGAGTCAGGCTGCATAGGGGCTGTTGCATGTTTATCAAAGCCACAATAGCGCGATCGCTCCTCTATCGGCGTCTGCCAAAAGCGAGGTATGCAGTCAACTAGCGGCATTAACTTTTCTGGAAGCTTAGGATAGCTGCGGAAGAAATAAGCCATAGTTGGGGATAAAAAGGCGGTCACTCGGAATATAGTTCATGGCATTTGACCTGGGGCAATTTTTTCGAACCTGTAACCCTAGTAAGACTCTGAATCTAACCTCCGCTAGCGACGAGAAATACTACATTGATTTCTCCGAAGTGCGAGGCAGTGACCTGGTGCGAGAACTCAGGCGTACAATTACGCTTTCAGGCAAAGAACCCACCTGTCAGCTCTTTACCGGCCATATTGGCTGCGGCAAGTCTACTGAACTCTCCCGCCTGCAGCGAGATTTAGAGACTGCAGGCTATCACGTCGTCTATTTTGAATCCACTGACGACTTAGATATGGGTGATGTAGATATTAGCGATATTCTGCTAGCGATCGCCAAGCAGGTGACTCAAAGCCTGGAAGCAGCCAAGGTACAGCTCGTGCCCAGTCGATTTCAAACCTTGCTACAGGGAGCAGCCAAGCTGCTGAATTCTGAAATTACCGGGCTGAAAGTCAAAGTTCCAGAGGTGGGCGGCCTTAAAATCGAGGATATTGGCATCAGTGCTGAGGAGAATACCTATTCCCTTGCCTTTGGTATCGGCGAACTGACGACTAAGGCTAAAGATAGTAAAGACGTGCGATCGCTGCTGCGGCAACATTTAGAGCCGCGCATCAACACCATTCTGGAAATTATCAACAGCGAACTGATTGACACAGCCAATCAGCAGCTCATCGATCAGGGCAAGGCTGGACTAGTCGTGATTGTGGACAATCTCGATCGCGTCGATAACAAACCCAGGGTGCAGGATCGGCGTCAGCCTGAATATCTGTTCATCGATCGCGGCGATCAGCTCAAGAAGCTTCGATGCCACGTGGTTTATACCATTCCGTTAGTATTGTCGTTCTCCAACGAAAAAGAGAATCTTACCAATCGCTTTGGGGCCAGTCCGCAAGTATTACCGATGGTACGCACCTGTAACCGAGACGGTAGCCTCTGCACCGCTGGATTATCGGCCTTACGCCAGATGGTTTTAGCCCGTGCTTTTCCCAACTTACCGCCAGAGCAGCGACTGGCTCAGGTAGAAGTGCTATTTGACTCATTAGACACGCTGGATCATCTGTGCTTGGCCAGCGGAGGACATGTGAGAAATTTGCTAGTGTTAATCAATTACTGCCTGAGACGGGCCGATCCTCCCTTCACTCAAAGCCTGTTGGAACAGGTGATCAGTTTGCGGCTGAGCGATTTGGCTAAGGCCATCGATATTGACGAATGGCGATTGCTGCGGGAGGTGCATCGCACTAAAGCAGTGCGAGGAGAAGGAGAATATCAGGCTCTGCTGCGCAGTCTGTTTGTGTTTGAATATCGGGATGCTAAACAAACCTGGTTTGATTTAAATCCGGTGCTGCTGGCCGCCAAGGAACTCAATCTTGATGACTGAGCCGTCGCCTACTGCGATTGATTGCCAAAATCAGCAAGCCCTAACGGAACTTTGCCGTCTACTGCAGTTTGCTCAGGGCGAGTTTGGGCTGATCTTGGCAGTGTGCAACTCTACTCAGCAGCGGCAAGCTTTAGTCAAGCAGTTCCGGCAGCAGTGTCCGGTTCCCTTTGACGAAATTACGCTAGATCCAGCCACGACAACGCTGTTTACTACGCTGCGCGATCGCCTCAGCAGTCCGCCGCCTGAAGCATTAATGATTTATGGGTTAGAGGGAATCCGCAATCTGGAGCAGGTACTGACTGCAACTAACCAAATTCGCGAAGAATTTCGCCAGTTTTCGTTTCCGCTGGTGCTGTGGCTGACTGACGCGGGGTTGAAAAAGCTGATTCGCACTGCGCCAGATTTCTATACCTGGACTAGTTCCGTTTCTTTTGCCACACCGCCGGAATATTTTCTAGCTTTTTTAGATGAGCTGATTCAAGCTGTCTGGCAGCAGGTGCTCACTTCACGAGAAAATCGCTTTCTCAGTAATCAGGAATTGGGGCTAATTCCTGGCTCATTGCGGTGCCAAGAATTAGAAACCAGTCTGTCTGCCTTAGCCAGCTATGATATTGCTCTGACTCCGGCCCAAACTGCGGCGCTGGAGTTTGTCCACGGACGCATCGCTGATAACAATACTACGGCGGCTCGCCAGCATTACGAGGCAAGTTTGAAACAGTGGCAAGCTCTGTTGCTACAGAGCGGTCAGGATCCTAATGCAACCTGGCAAGAAAATATAGGCCACGTTCAGTTTTATCTTGGGCTGTGGTGGCGCAATTACGCTGAGCTCCCTGCTTCAAAGAGGCAGGGTCAACATGCGATCGGCTGCCACCAAAGGCGTGCGCAAGTCGTGGGTAAGGCGAGAGACAAAATCCTCCCGCTGACGCATGATTTCCTGTTCAGCATCAATGCTG
>JAAHIC010000949.1 GCA_010671965.1 Leptolyngbya sp. SIO4C5 | reverse complement strand
GTCGTGTAGGTCAGTTTTTTGGCTGGACAGCGATTGTAATCGGCGTACTTTCGGTTTTGGGCGTAACGCAGTTTGGCAGCGTCTGGACAATTTTGATTGGTTTCTTCCTGCTGCAAAACGCTAATCGCTCGGCTCAGTTTGCGGAAGTGCAAGAACAGCTAGACGGTCTTACCGCAGCAGATGCCATTACGGCTGACAGCCCCATTGTGCAGCAGTCGACTACGCTACGACAGTTTGCAGACGACGCCGTTTTGACCGCTGACAAGCGCTGGCGCAAGTATCTGGTTGTTAATGAGTCTGAGCAACTGATAGGCACAATTGCCGTGTCTGCTCTGCAGGATGTACCCAGAGAAGATTGGGAGACTGTCACCGTGAGCGATCGCCTACAGCCGATTGAAAGCGTGGAGGAAGTTGGCTCAGACAAGCCTCTGCTAGACGTGCTAAAGCTGTTTGAAGAGAAGCGAGTTTCTGAGCTAGTGGTCCTCGGTGAAGATCGCAGCCTGCTAGGACTTCTGGAAAAGTCGTCTATTGTGCGGCTGTTGCAGAAGCGATCGGAAGTGACGCCTGCATAAGGGCTAAAACTTTGTGAAGTATCAGAGGCGCGGCATTGGCTGCGCCTTTGTGCTGTGGACTAGGCTGGAGCGATCTGAGCAGAGACAGGATGAAATGAGGCCGGATGATTAGTTCCGGGTATGGCTGCGCCAAAGTGAAGCGTAACCCAACAAGATCCTTGCCGCTGTTGAGTTTCACTCCGTACAGCTCCGCAGAAGCAAGCTACAACCCAACCCAGAATCACTAAGCATCGTTCGCTGAGTCAAAGCTTTTGGCATCCGACATATTATAAATTTCTACAGCTTCTCCGAGTCTAAGCATTCGTTTACCTAAGCGAGGAAAGTCTGCAATTTCAATATCAAGATTCTCTCCGCCCATTAAATAAATTAGCAGCTCATCATATGGATTCCGCAAATGATGGGCTACTGATGGTGTTGGAAATCCCATAAAATCCCCGGTCCCGACTTCAAACTCTCCACCATCAATTTCTGCTATGCCGCGACCAGAAATGATATAAATCCATTCTTCTTCTCGATGATGAGCATGGTAAATAAATGATTCCTTTCCAGGAGGGATTTTTGCAAGACTTACACCTACTCGTTTGAGGCCAACTGTGGGGCTTAGTCGGGTTCCGCTGATTTGTGAATTAGAGTTTAGCGGATGAGAGAAGGTAGCTTCTTGCTCAGCTATTTCGCTGGCTCGCAAAAGATAGACTCTTTTCTCCGGCTTTGCCATATCAACGCTTGCTCCTTGTCAAAAAATCTTCGCAACTATTCTCTAAACCAGCGCTTTCGGTAACTCATCCAAGACAGTAGATGGGAGCTAAATTTGACTGAATGCTGACCCATCAAATCAAGTTGACCTGCGATCGCTAGATTCAAAACGGGGGAGGTGTTACTGACGACGGGCATAGGTGAGGGGAATAGATTCGGAGATGGGGAGTTGCAAGCTCATGATTGGAAATGGAATGAACTACGCATTATTCTAGTCTTGCTGATGTGATGAAATTACTGACTGAAGAATAAAATCTCCCAACATTAGTTCATATATTTTGCAACAGCTCTATGTACTCAATGCATTCCCTAACTTTTTCCTTTTGTCGAGGATTATGAGCGGTTGAGCAGACAGTCACCGATGATGTACTGGTAGTTCGTAAAGCAACATGAGAAAAAATAACTGTGCATATTATACCGGGAACTACTGCCGCCGCCATAAACAGACAAGCCGCATAACGAAAAAGATGAATGCGATTGCGGATCCTGTAGGGTGCGTTTGCTTGTCGCAACGCACCCTACAGGA
>JAAHIC010000948.1 GCA_010671965.1 Leptolyngbya sp. SIO4C5 | reverse complement strand
TTTGCAGTGAAAAACAGGTGAGATACCGCTAATCAAACTTAGCCCATATGCCAGGGAAAGGAAAAATCATTATCTGAAAACAGATCCATATATACAATTGCCTCTTAAATCTAAAGTGTTAGCGACGACAGAAGTCGCAAGCTGACAGAGACTGAGCTTTGCCCTAGAATGTCAGGCTATTCACACCAGATTGAGACAAGTCTAAGCTACAGTCCCCAATCACCGCTAATCACTCAAAACTATTCAGCTTCATCACCTGAATTGTCTTCAGAGGCTGCCGCAACCTCAGCGGGAGCAGCTACTTTCACCATGGCATGTCGTAAAACGCGATCGCCTAAAATATACCCCCTAACCAGCTCTTCCATAACAGTATCC
The DNA here is from genome assembly GCA_010671965.1 of Leptolyngbya sp. SIO4C5. Taxonomy (GTDB): domain Bacteria; phylum Cyanobacteriota; class Cyanobacteriia; order Phormidesmidales; family Phormidesmidaceae; genus Sphaerothrix; species Sphaerothrix gracilis. The sequence goes on along the minus strand of JAAHIC010000948.1, from coordinate 1,478 downwards.
TCAGGATACTCTGCGGTTGGCTCTCGCATGACGGCCTCGTGCAGGTTGGGATCAAACTCCTGCCCTTCAGCTCGCATGGGTGAAACACCAACCCGCTTCAAGCACTCGACTAGCTGTTTATAAACGCTCTGATAGCTTTTATGAATAGCCATCTCTGAGTCTGATTGCGGCTTGATTTGAGACCTAGCTCGCTCAAAGTTGTCCACAACGGGCAGCAATTCACCAATAGTGGAACATTTGACTTGCACCTCATTCTCTTCCCGCTGCTTGCCTGTGCGCTTGCGGAAATTCTCAAAATCAGCCGCGATTCTCATATACTGGCTGGTTCTATCTTCTAGCTGAGCCTTTAGCTCGGCAACTTGCCGTTCTAGAGCAGTAACTTGTTCAGCAGCAGATGAACTCAACCCAGTATCAGCTTCGTCATTTTGAGTAGAGCTAGCTGCTGTCTCATCGCTCGCGGCAGGCGACTGAAAATTCTTTTCAAAATCAAACTCTACAGCGCCATCTTCCTCTTTCAGCTCTTCGACATCGGCAGCGCCCGAAGTGGCCTCTGGAGAATTGTCCATTTGATTAGCTTCGTCAATCATTACACTCGCGATCCGGCTTTCAACAAAAAACTAAATATAGATATCAATCAACTGAGATTTACTGTAGAGGACTCAGTCCATCCAAAATCTATCATGCATGGCCCTGGGTCAAACTGTACCTCTTGAGAGTCTAACAATTTAATATTAAGCCCTACAAGAAAAAGAATAGTGTCTTTTAGCGGTGTAAGCTCAGGGTTTGAGCGCCTGCTTGCCTTTGAAGATAGCTTTTGGACTCATTTGTTTCAACCGGGTAACTGCCCGACGGCGGAGAAACGCGAAGAGAAGCTGCAAAATTTTGTTGAAGCTTCTATGGAGAGGCTATCATCTTTGAAATAGGGTGGCACCGATCTCTCTTTCTGTGCTTGCCATAGCATTTATCGATAGCCTGCTAGAGTTCCGTATTTTTGTCTCATTCTACGGGCATACTGTGTTAACGATCTTTCTCCTTCAGCTATGACTAATTCTTCCTCACAGCGGCGCGCGCTCGTTCTACAACGAAGTTTTTCTCCCTTCAGCAATAAGCTGGTGCAGGCAGGCTATGTAGATGGCGAGCAGATGCAGCAGGCTTTGGCAGAAAGTCGTAAGTCAGGGCGAGCACTTACCGACATTCTGGAGTCCATGACCGGCCAGCAGCTCTCGCCTGAGCTGCTGCGACAGTATAAGAAGCAGCAACTGTTCGAGTTAAAGATTCTGTACGGAGTTGAGTCTTTAGATCCTGAACTCAGCAGCGTTTCGGGAACTCAAGTCAGTCAGCTGATCCATGATCTCATCCCCGTAGATACCTGCCGTCGCCACCGGCTAATTCCTCTATCGACTGAAGAAGGGGATCCTCCAACTGTTTTGGTAGCTATGGTTGATCCTGAGCTTCTAGATTCTCAGGATCAACCATAG
>JAAHIC010000947.1 GCA_010671965.1 Leptolyngbya sp. SIO4C5 | reverse complement strand
TGTAGATCCCAAGTACCCTCAATGCGTTGCTACTGACCTAGGCTGTTTAAATTGCAGTTCTGCTTATGATCCTATCGAGCCACGGTCAATTTCAGCCGATAAATTTACGGCCAGCCTATAATTTGAGTTACTTGGGATCTACACTCTGTACTAGATAAACGACAAACCAGCTTCATGGAAGGTTTTATGATTAGCCGCATGGGACAAACCCTATCTGCTCTACTCTTGGGATTTGCCCTGGGAGGACTGCCAGCCCCTAAAGCCGCTGCCGCTCCCCCTGAAACGGCCCCCCCGGAGCTGACTAATGTGCTAGAGCAGATTGAAGCTGCTGCTAATGCTCAAGATCTCGACGGGGTCATGCAGTTTTATGGCTCAGAGTTTACCAACACCGATGGCTTCAACCGGGAACAGCTCTCCCAGGCTTTAGAGCAGCTCTGGCGGCAGTACCCCCAGGTAAACTATCGGTTGGAGCTACAGTCTTGGGAGCAGTCAGGCGGCACGCTAACGGCAGAAACCATCACCCACCTCGAAGGCACGGGCATCAACTATGGCCGCACCCTAACTTTAGAATCTGCGGTGCGATCGCGGCAGCAGTTTGCCGCCGGGCAGGTGATTTCTCAAGAAATTCTTTCAGAGCGCAATCAGTTTAGCAGCGGTCAGAATCCGCCTGATGTCACGCTGGTTTTACCCGAAGAAACCGAGGCCGGAGAAACCTTTAACTTCGACGCAATTGTCCAGGAACCTTTGGGCGATCGCCTGCTGCTGGGCGCAGCCATTGACGAAGGCGTCACGGCTGAGGATTTCTTTGTGGCGCGTCCGCTCAACCTAGAACTTCTCTCAGCCGGTGGCCTCTTCAAAGTAGGAACAACTCCCGATCAACCCGATGATCGCTGGATTTCCGCCGTTTTGATTCGGGAAGACGGCACAACTGTCATCAGCCAACGGCTGCGAGTGCGCTAGCAACTCCCTGCAGCATGTCAAAGGAAACCGTAAAGCCATCAGGGGCGATCGCGCCCCACAGATCTGCTTCAGCCAGGAGACTGCCAACTAGGTGCGCGCCAAACAGGTTGGCCGCCCGCAGGTCAGCCGCGTGTAAATTGGCATGGGTTAAATCGGCATGACGTAGGCTGCTGCGGCGCAAATCGCTATATTCAAAATTGGCGTGAGACAGGTCTGCTCCCAAAAGTTTTGTCCAGCGCAGGTCGGCTCTACCTAAATTGGTACCGGCGAGCTTGGCATAGCTAAAATCCGCCGAGACTAAATGCATTCCCTGCAGGTCTAGTCCGCTGAGATCTGCGCCGCGAAAGTTGCGTTTGCCATTCTCATATTGGGTCTGTAGCTGGCTTAGATTCATGGTCATTGCCCTTAATCCTCCAGTTCACTTACCTTTTAGTGAAGCTAGGATGAATTTTGTGACCGTCAGATTAAAGTTTTGATTGCCGATAAAACGGCTGAACCGAGCGCTGACCTGACGCTCGGTTCAATTCTTGCAAACTGTTACTAGCTCATTGCCTGCCTCTCAGAGGTCAGCGCTTTAAAGAGGCTTGGGGACAAAGCATCGGCTGTTTCAGAACTAAGGGCTTTAATGGCCGCTTGGGTCTGAGGCCCACAGATACCATCAATCGATCCGGCGTAAACCCCTTTAGCCCGTAAATACTGCTGCAAGGCTTCCCGTTCTAGACGGCTTGAAGTTTGAACGTCAAGCAGCAGTTCCTCTAACCATTCGCCTTCAATCTTTGCCTGCAACCGTAACTGCTGCAATCGAATTTGCTTTTCATCAATCAGGTTATGTCTATGAGCCAGTAAATGATCGACTTCATCCCTGAGCTTTTTGCTAGATGAAGTCGATCATTTA
>JAAHIC010000946.1 GCA_010671965.1 Leptolyngbya sp. SIO4C5 | reverse complement strand
ACTCAAGGTTCAAGGTCTTGGGAAAGCATCAGTAACTCACACCCTACACCCTACACCCTACACCCTCCTCATCCGCTCACCTATCCTCACCCACTCCATCTCAAACCTATCCTCGGTGCCCAATCCCCATTTTCACCGGCACCATCCCTGATACAGCCTGAACCGCTGAAAGAGTTTCGTGTCGAAAACTTGACCTACTGCTATCCTGGCAGTTCTAGCGGCATTACTGGTATTAGCTTTACCCTTCAGCGGGGTAGCTTGACCGTCATTACCGGGGCAGTCGGTTCAGGTAAAACAACGCTACTGCGGGTGCTGTTGGGGCTATTACCCAAGCAGTCCGGTCGATTGTACTGGAATGATCAAGAAATTAGTGATCCGGGTAATTATCTGGTGCCTCCTTATGCTGCCTACACCCCTCAAATTCCGCAGCTTTTCAGCGCCTCATTACGAGATAACTTGCTGTTAGGACAAGAAGAAGCCGTAAATGCTGCTCAGTTGAAACGCGCGATCGCCACAGCTGTCTTTGACCAAGATTTAGCCATGCTACCTGATGGCCTCGACACCATTGTCGGCACCCGAGGCTTCCGGTTATCCGGTGGCCAAAAACAACGCGTCGCTGCCGCCCGAATGTTGCTGCGACAGCCTCAGCTATTGATCTTTGATGATCTCTCTAGCGCCCTCGATGTCGAAACCGAACAACGGTTATGGGAAAGACTATTTGCTAATCAGCGATCGGGCGACGGGCAAAGCGAAGAGATGCCTCATTCACCTACCTGCCTCGTCATCTCTCACCGTCCTAACATTCTGAATCTCGCTGATTGGGTGCTTTTATTAGAAGCAGGGCAAATGCGCTTCTCAGGTAAAGCACTTGAATTTCAACACGAATTCTTAAGCTGAAGCTATTCTTTCATCGCATCTTTCGCAACAATTTCCAAAGCTCCAGAAACCCTTGACAGCAATGGTTTGAGCGTCAGCCGCTCCATAATGAGAATTCCTGAAATCGTTGCTGGTAGAGGACTTGAAAGGCAAATGATACTAAATCGCAGCTTTGGTCATTTTGGGCTTAGTCTAAGAAGAATACCGCAAGCATTCCTAATATGCCGGCAAAGCCGACGTAGTATGCCGTAGGCCAAAGCACCTTGCGGATTAATAGACCTTCGCGACCTATCAGACCTACCGTTGCCTCCGCTGCAACAATGTTGGACACGCAAATTATATTGCCTGCCGACGCGCCGACGCACTGTAGCCCCAAAACGGCTGCCGTTGATAGGCCGAGCTGAGCCGCAACGCCAAACTGAAATAGGGAAAACATCAAATTGCTGACGGTCACGCTGCCAGCAACAAATGAGCCAACCGTGCCCACGAAAGGCGCAAACAACGGCCAGATCTGTCCGGCCAAATTTGACATACTATCGGCCAACGTCAGCGGCATACTCTTTAAGCCAGAATTATTCACTCCAGAGTTGATAAACACCCGTGCCATCAAGACTGCCGACCCCAACGCTAGCGTCGTCTTTTGCAATAACGGCACCGCATTGGCGATCGCTCGGCCCAGAGCTGCAGGCTTGATTCGATGCAAAAAGAACGTGATAGCTACCACAAGAATGAAAGTGGTGGGTGGGAGGTAAAGCGGCTGCCTCGAGATTGTAACATCAGTCCCAAAAACGCCTACCCAGGTTAGGGTTAACGACTGCATCCACTCCCTGAACGGCAAAAATTCTAGACGCGACAGCATCAGCAATAGCCCTAGCAGCATATAGGGCAGCCAAGCCCGACGAGCCGACAACCGACTACCTGTGATAGATGCAGACGGCGTATCTGAACTATGCCAATCATCAGGCCAATGTTCAGCCGCTGG
>JAAHIC010000945.1 GCA_010671965.1 Leptolyngbya sp. SIO4C5 | reverse complement strand
ACTGTAAGCTCTTTTGGGAGGAGAAGCTGCGGCGGCGGGCTGTTTGGGAAGTGATTCCCTTAGAAAACCTCAAGTTTCGTCTAGAAGACAGCTTGAAAAACGGGGCTAAGCACTACGTCCCAGAGCAAAGTCTTGGCTTAGCTCTTTACAATCATGGAGACCTGCCGACTCAGCTCGCCATTCCCACGTCAGAAAAAGAACATGATTTTCTACTGTGGGGAGTGCCTAATTCTGTATCTATAGCTCGTGACCAAGTGAAGCCCATAGAGCGCAGCCTCAACCTGACGGTCAATCCCCTCACCAATCCTGAAGGCAAAGTGCTAGGCGGGCTACTGGTGCTAGAAGATATTAGTCAGGAAAAGCGGATGAAAACGACGCTTTACCGCTACATGACGCCGGGTGTCGCCGAGCGAGTGATGCAGCTAGGTGAAGACTCGCTGATGGTGGGCGAGCGGCGCGAGGTGACGGTGCTGTTCTCCGATATTCGCGGCTATACGACGCTGACGGAAAACCTAGAAGCCTCTCAAGTGGTCTCCCTGCTCAACGACTACTTTGAAACTATGGTCGAGGCGGTGTTCGCCTATGAGGGCACGCTGGATAAATTTATTGGTGATGCCTTGATGGCGGTTTTTGGGGCACCCCTGCCGCTGGAAAATCATGCTTGGGGCGCTATCCAGTCAGCTTTGGATATGCGGCGACGACTGGAACGCTTTAACCACGATCGCATCAGCAAGCAGCTACCGGATATTCGCATTGGCATCGGCATTAGCTCCGGGGAAGTGGTTTCCGGCAATATTGGCTCTCAGAAAAAAATGGAGTACACGGTGATTGGCGATGGGGTCAATCTCAGCTCCCGGCTGGAAGGCATCACCAAGCAGTATGGCTGCGATATTGTCATTAGCGAGCACACCTACGAGCTGTGCAAAGCCCAGATCTGGGTGCGCGAACTCGATCGCATCCGGGTCAAGGGCAAAAACGAGCCTGTGCGCATCTACGAGCTAATTGATCACCGCCAAAACGATCTTTCGGCCAAACGCCAGGAGCTGCTGGATATTTACCAAGAAGCTCGCTATCACTATATCAACCGCGAGTTTGAGCAGGCACAGCAGCGCTTTCAGCAGGCCCAAGACATTGCTCCTCATGACGGAGCCGTTACGGAGCACCTCCGCCGCATCCGTGAATACATGAGCGATCCCAGTAAGCGACCTGAAGCCGGATGGGACGGAGTTTACACCATGACAACTAAGTAAATTGCTTTAGCCGAATTGAAGCTTGGGGCTAGAGACTGAGCTTCTCGTGACATCATTGCCGCTTCAATCGTCAGACTTGACTGGCTTTTGCGGTAGCCAACTGAAGATTTGCGCTGCAGTGAGAATTAAATCTATTTCAGGTAGCACAGGCATGGTATCGGTTCCGGTCAGAAGCGCTAGCGGGCGATCGCGCCAAAAGGCCATTGCCATTCTTTCTTCAGCGTCTAGCAGCCAGCCCAACTGACTACCTGCTCGTAAGCAGGCTTGAATTTTAGCAATTACTTTAGTTGCACTTTGATCGGGAGATAGAATCTCAATCATCCAGTCGGGAGCGCCCTCAATAGCAGAATTAGTTGTCGGTATCCGGCTGTGATGAATAACGGTAATATCCGGTACAACTGAATTCTGACCCAAAAGGCATCGCAATTCGGGAAAGGCTTCATAAGCACTACTGGCCTGATCGATCGCAGCCACCAGTCGCTTTTGTAAGCGGCTGTAATACAAGGTTGGCATTGGTTTTTGGTGAGGCACTCCATCTATCAGTTCCCAAGCAGGCGCAGCCTCAATTTCTGGAAGCTGTAGAAAGTCGGAGAGCGTCAGCGATCGCCA
>JAAHIC010000944.1 GCA_010671965.1 Leptolyngbya sp. SIO4C5 | reverse complement strand
CCGCCGCTCTCTACAATAATTCTTAGCCACTGGCCCAAGGACATACCGGCTGGCATCATTGCAAATTTCTGTAGTAAACTACCTTTCCTTTTAGGGCGTCCTTTTTTCATAGAGTTAACTTCCTTGCTATAGGCTTGCATCAGCCTCAAATTTTTCTACGTTTGGGCTGCAACTAAGATCAATTTTTCTGGGCCTGGATAAGACAGTTTTTTAGTTTCTCAGCCAAGACCTGAACATGAGGTGGATTAGTCACCGTAAAGTGATTGCCAGGAACCGGATAAATCTCTACGGGATACGTAGAAAACTGCTGCCAGCCGCGAGTGGGATCCTCTGAAAATTTCTGAATTCTCTTTTTCGGAGACGTTTGCGATCGCATCTGCTGCAGTATTGCCGGTTCGTCTTCCTGCGGGCAATCGGAGCGATCCGTCTCAGTTGCGAAGAGAGCGATTTTAACCGGCAGGGCTGCGATGGGAGGGCAGTATGTCTGGTTGATTTGACAGTTTGCTTTAAAGGTTTGCCAGAGGCCGTGCAGCTGGGTGATGCCAGCATCAGCAGAAAGCCACTTCAAATTAATTTTTTCTAGCTGATGCTTAAAGTGCTTTAACTGCTGCTCCCAACCCAGAGGTTGCAGCATTTCATAGGACATTTCCAGGCTCTGGCTGGTCATTTGCTCAATATTGTGCGCCAGTAAGATCAGCCAGGCAGTGTCATCGACTAGAAAATCAAGATTGTCTTCTGACTTAGTCGCAACCGGAGCGGCAGAATCGATGATCGCGAGCAAAGCAATTTGCTGTTCCTGCTGGTCGAGCTGTCTAACCATCTCCAAAGCGACCCGGCTGCCAGCCGAGTGACCGCCTATAAAGTAAGGCCCCTGGGACTGAACTGCCTGTAGCGCTTGAATATAATCAGCAGCCATTGTTTCAACGCAGTCGTATGGCTTTGATTTGCCATCTAAACTGGGGGTTTGCAGGCCATAAAAGGGTTGCTCTAGACCTAGACAATGGGCCAATCCATAGAAATAGATAGGATATCCGCCAGCCCCAGGAACACAGAAAAAAGGCGGTTTTGCGGCAGGCGATCGCCCGGTTTGCGTCCCCTTTGCCGCTAGATGGGCTGAACCAGGAATAATCGGCATCAACGTTCTGGGCAAAGCCGGAGTTTTTGGCGGTTCAGGACTAGCAAAGTCGCTGTACCCTAGGGACTTTGCCAGTTCCTGGGTCGTGTCACTCAAAAAATCAGCGGAAAAGTGCTTTTTCCAACTGTGAGCAACGGCAGCATCAATACCGTTATGAGTGTGAAATTTGACGTCTCCCAGCATTCTTGAGAGGGGATGAATGCCATCTGTCATCCGCTCTTGTGGATTCTCATGTATCCTCAGCATCTCTGGCTCAAACTCACAGCCAATCAGCCGACAGGCTTTTTCTAAAGCCGTTGCAGGCTGAGCTAGCAAATCTTCAAACTGAATACGGCATTGGCGAGCCTGCGGTATTTCATTCAAGAAGCTGAGAATGTTTTGATGACTGATGAGCCAAATTAGCTCTGCTAGCTCTCGCCTTGAGAAAGAATGAGCATACCTAAAAAAGACCTGCTCTAATCTAGCTGCCTCAAAAGAGTGAATCATGCCGCCAGGATGTCGGACTAAATGGATATAGCGAGGCTGCGCAAAATTTGTTTCAGCTCGCTTGAGAATTTCTAGATCCAGGGCATAGGAAGGCGTTTTATCCACTAAAATGCGATCGCCAATCTCAGACTGCATCCATCGATAAAACTGCTTGGTGGGCTGCTGCTGGAGCTCACGCCTAGCTACAAACTCTTTAGCCTCTCTGGCATCCCATCCTTTAACTGCCATGACCGCGCGAA